>CAUUNL010000005.1:0-46076 GCA_963546405.1 Abiotrophia defectiva
ATATGTAAAATTAAATTACAAAAACCGGTACCGAAATTGATCAAAAAAATAAAGCGATGGAAGATCCATCGCTTTTTGTGTGTTAATTGGCATTAAGCTAATTTTTCAACATTTGCTGCTTGAGGACCACGAGCGCCTTCTTCAACTTCGAAGTTAACAACTTGGCCTTCTTCTAAGGTTTTATAGCCTTCACCCAAAATTGCAGAAAAGTGAACGAATACATCGTTGCCGTTTTCGCGTTCGATAAAACCGAAGCCTTTTTCTGAGTTAAACCATTTTACCTTACCTTGCTCCATTATGCAATTCCTCCTTGTGCTTTCGCACAGTCTATATTATATTCTAGCCGTCGTTAGAAGGTGATAGGGACATCGCGATCTTACTAAACATAAAATATAACTTTATTATAGCACTCACTATACAAATTGCAAGCGTTATACTAAAAATAATTGGAAATACTATGCATATCTATTAAAGATACTGACTCAACTTATTGGTTGTACAGACAATTTAGTGAAAGAGCTTAGTCGTTTCCCGCAAGCTAACATAGTCATCATGCCCAATAATAAAGTGGTCTAGCAATTCAATGCCCATCAAATTACCACATTGAATCATGCGCTGGGTAAAGTGCAGGTCGGCCTGAGAAGGCTCAGGATCTCCTGAAGGATGGTTGTGGGCAATAATAAGACGGGCAGTCGGATACTTGACGGCTTCCTTGAAGATTTCGCGAGGATGGGCCACACTGGCATTGACTGAGCCAATAAAGATAATCTGTTGGCGAATGACCTGATTCTTGCTGTTAAGGAAGAGGGCCATGAGGTGCTCCTGCTGCATATCACATAGGGCGTCATGTAACCACTGGCCGGCCGCCTTGGTGGAGGTAAGGGTACCCAGCTTAGGTGGCCGCTTTTGGGCAATGCGTTGGCCAAGTTCGATGCAGGCTTGAAGTTGGATGGCCTTGACGGGCCCGATGCCCTTAATGGCTTCAAACTGATCTAGACTGGCAGACTTGAGCTCGCTCAAGTCCCGAAAATGGGTCAGGACAGCTAGGGATAAGTCTAGGACTCTCAAGTCTTGACTGCCGGTTCCTAACAGAATGGCCAGCAATTCTTGGTTAGAGAGGGCCTTGGCGCCAAAGTTGACCAGCCGTTCCCTGGGTAGGCTATCGGGAGGTAGCTCTCTTAGGTAGCTGACAGTTTTTCTCATAAAAATCACTCCTCATATATATATAGACCAAAGGGGTGGCTTTCGCATTTTTTAGGGCCAAGATTTTTAAGGCGGAGGCGTGTCAGGCAAATTTCAAATATTTCAACGGTCAAGAGTAGAATGAAGGGGGCTTTTTTGCTATAATGGATTGTAGCTATCATTTTAGTGAAGGAGGACATCTTAATGGCTTTATTCGGCAAGCAACGCTTAGGGATTGACCTAGGGACTGCTAATACCATCATTTACATTGAGAATAAGGGCATTGCGTTAAGAGAACCTTCTATTATCGCAATCAATTCAGAAACCAAAGAAGTCGTGGCTTATGGCAAGGAAGCAGCGGCTTTAGTTGGGCGTACGTCCGACAAATATGAAACCATTCATCCCATCCAAGATGGGGTCATCGCAGACTTTTCCTTGACCAAACAACTCTTGGCTTTCTTCATCAAGAAGGCCCTCCACCGCAGTTTGTCTAAGCCTGAGGTGGTCATTTCAGTGCCTAGCAATATTTCCAAGGTCGAGCGTCGTGCCGTTGTGGATGCCCTCAAGGACCTAGGGATTGGCCGGGCCATGATTATTGATGAATCTTTCTCGGCAGCCGTAGGGGCAAATTTGCCAATCTATGAACCACGTGGCCATCTCCTAGTCGATATTGGCGCAGGAACCACTAATATTGCCCTGATTTCCTATGGCGAAGTGGTCAAATCCTTGACCTCACGGGCAGCAGGTAATGCCATGAACCAAGCCATTAAGGAATTAGTGCGGACCCATTACCACTTGGTGATTGGGGACCAGGCAGCCGAAGACTTGAAGCTGTCCATTGGCAATGCCGCCTATGCCGATTATGACAAAGAAGATACCATGGTCGTCAAAGGCCGTAATTCGGGCACAGGTTTGCCTGACAGCAAGGAAGTAACCGCAGCTGTTGTGGCCCAAGGCCTTGACGAAGTCATCCGCCAAATAGCGACCGGCATCCGCCAGGTTCTAGAAGTGACGCCGCCTGAGTTGGCTGCGGACATTAGCGAGAACGGTATCGTCTTGACCGGGGGCGCGGCCCTCTTGAAACGCCTGCCTGAACGCTTGCATGATAGCGTGGGCGTACCTGTTCACTTGAGTCAACAGCCCATTGATGCTGTAGCCATTGGTGCTGGCAAAATGCTTAAGACCATGACCGACCAAGCCAAAGAAAAAGAACGGAATTCGCGTTAGGCAGAAAAGGAGATATACTTGAATGTTAAATAATAAGAAATTAATCTGGATACTCCTGTCTGCCATCGCAGTTGTGTCCGTGGTCGCCTACACCATGATTAATGGGGCCAACAATGCGGTGACCAGTGCTATTAATGATGCGACCGCCTGGGGTGGCCGTCTCTTTTCTGAGCCGGTCTCCATGGTCGTGCGCTTCGTGGATTCAGTCGACAACTTGATTAACACCCATGAAGAAAACCAACACTTAAAAGAAAAAATCGATAAGATTTACGAACTCCAAGTGCGGGTAGCCGATTTAGAGGCTGAAAACGGCAAGATGAAGCAAGAGCTCAACTTGACTGAGTCCCTGTCCGAATATACCACTGTTCATGCGACCGTTATTGCTCGTAACCCAGATCAATGGATGGAGAGCCTGGTCATCAACGTAGGGGCTAACGAAGGAATCCAGAAGAATATGTCGGTTATGTCGGGTAACGGCTTGATTGGCCGTATTATCGAAGTCAACCCAACTAGCTCCAAGGTTCTGCTCCTATCCAATGAGCAATCTAATGACGGTAAGGTAGCGGCAAGTATCCAAATTAAGTCAGGTTCAGCCAACGGCATTATCTCGGGCTATGACCGCAAGACCAAGGAGTACTTGATGACGCAAGTTGACCCAACTGTTCAAGTGGCAGCAGGGGACTTGGTTCAAACCTCTGGCTTAGGGGGCGTGACGCCGTCTTCACTCTTAATTGGGGAAGTGACCGAAGCCAAGATGGATGACTATGGTCTCTTCCAAACGGTTCGGATCAAGCCAGCCGGTGAAATGACAGATATCCGCTTTGTGACGGTTATTAAGCGTCAGGGACGGAGTGAGTAAGTATGAAGGTTACTAGAGAACGCAAATTACGTTGGTTTATCCCGCTAGTCTTCTTCTTCTCCATTATCATCGATTCGGCCTTGCCAGCTATCTTCCCAGCTGAGTTTCTGGCTGATAGTCAGCGCATTGTCAGTCACATTATGCTCTATTGGGTCATAACTTTTGCTTTCTATTTCCGTGAGCGAGAAGTTCTCCTCTACAGCCTCTTGTTTGGGGTGGTTGCAGATAGTTATAACACGACCATCATTGGGGTTTTCGCCTTTGGTTATTGGTTCATCGCCTATTGTGTGACCCGGATTAAACGTTACCTACCTAAGCGTGGGCTGGTGCATTTTATGCTCTTTATTGTCTTAATCAGTCTCTTGGACTTTGCTATCTTTGTCTTCTATCGGGAGACGGGCTATACCCAGGTGACCTTGAGTCGCTTTATTATGGAGAACTTGGTACCTACCTTGATTTTCAATACGGTCCTATCCTTTGTCCTCTATTTCCCAACCCGGTCCATTCTGACCTGGTTAGGTTACGAGAATTACTATATCGTTTAAAAATGACTCCGTGCCTAGCGCGGAGTTTTTTGACGAGCAGTAATAGTCAAATGTTTTGACTAACTATGGTCGTATATGCTAAGCTAGTCGTAAGCTAAATTGAAGGAGGAGGGTGACCATGACAAAATCACCACTAGATCGTGCTTATATACGACTCTGGGACCAACAAATGTGTCTCTTTGAATGCTATGCCCGCCGGGTGGGCCTCCAAGGTAAGAGTCTGGTCATCTTACTCTGGCTCTATCACTCGCCAAATGGCTGCTCACAAGGTTATCTGGCCGAGAAGACCCAGTCCACCAAGCAGGTAGTTCACGCTACTATTAAGAGCTGGCTATCCAAGGGCTATGTCAGCCTATGCTCAGCCACGCAAGACAAGCGGCAGAAGAAGGTGTGCCTGACGCCAGAGGGTTTGGCCTTTGCTGAGCCTATTATCAGCCGCCTACATGCCATGGAGCAAGCGGCCATGGCGGATTTTTCTGACCAAGAATTGGACCAGCTAGTCGCCTTAAGCGCACGCTATGTGACCGCCCTAGAGGCTCAAATGAAGGAGATGATCTTATGATAAGATTTGAAGCAGTAAGTAAAGAATTTGACGGGGCACGAGCCCTAGATAATTTGACTTTTGAGATTGAAGCAGGGGAGTTTTTCATCCTAGTTGGTAAAAGTGGGAGTGGCAAGACCACCACGCTTAAGATGATTAACCGCCTGATTGAGCCGAGTCAGGGCAAAATCTATCGGAATAATCAAGCCATTAAAGACCTTGACCTTAGAAGCTTGCGCCTGGATACAGGTTATGTCCTCCAGCAGGGGGCGCTCTTTCCCAATTTGACGGTGGAAGAGAATATCGAACTCATTCCTGAAATGAAAAAATGGCCCAAGGCCAAGCGCCAGCAAGCTGTCCAGGACTTAATGACCAAGGTGGGCTTGGCGCCGGAAAAATATAAGGACCGTTATCCAAGTCAGTTGTCAGGTGGGGAACAGCAACGGGTAGGAATCCTGCGGGCTATTATTTCTCAGCCTCAATTATTGTTAATGGATGAACCCTTTAGTGCCTTAGACCCCGTTTCTAAGACCCAGCTCCAGGATTTAATCAAGCAATTGCATCAGGAGTTGGGCCTGACCATCGTCTTCGTCACCCATGATATGCAAGAAGCTCTTAAATTAGGGGACCGGATTTGCGTCATGCACGAAGGAAAGATTCTGCAAATGGCGGATCCTGCCACTATCCTAGCAGAACCAGCCAATGAGACAGTCGCCCAATTCTTTAAGGGAGGTGAGCAGCATGCATAACTTAGTTGAGGTCTTTATTAATCGTTTTGGTGATTGGCAGACGGCTATTTGGCAACACCTGCAAATATCCTTGGCGGCCCTCTTGCTAGCCATTTTGATTGCCGTGCCACTCTCTATTTTTCTGGCCAACTATCGCCGTCTAGCAGCTTGGGTCTTGCAGTTAACGGGGATTGTGCAGACCATTCCCTCACTGGCTATCTTGGGTTTGTTGATTCCCTTTATCGGGATTGGGACCCTGCCGGCCATTGTGACCTTGGTCGTCTACGGGCTCTTTCCCATTGTGCAAAATACCATTACTGCCTTCTGGGAGTTGGACCCTCAATTGGAAGAAGCAGCGACAGCTTTTGGCATGACGCGCTGGGAAAAACTGCGTAAGTATCAGCTAGCCTTAGCCATGCCAGTCATGATGTCTGGTATTCGGACGGCTGCCGTCATGATTATCGGGACTGCGACTTTGGCGGCCTTGATTGGGGCAGGAGGCTTGGGTAGCCTGATTCTGCTAGGGATTGACCGTAATGATTCAGCCTTAATCTTGATTGGGGCCATTAGCTCGGCATTCTTAGCAGTCGTTATCAGCTTAGTTCTGGGCGCTCTGACAAAGCGTCGTCCTAAGACCTTGCTTTTAAGCTTCTTAACGACAGCGGTCTTAGTGGTGGCAAGCTTTGCCCAACCTTATTTCCTACCAATGGGTAACAACAAGCTAATTATTGCAGGTAAATTAGGGGCTGAACCGGATATCTTGATTCATCTCTATAAGGAATTAATTGAACAGGATAGCCATCTGCAAGTCGAAGTTAAGCCGAACTTTGGTAAGACTTCCTTCCTCTATGAGGCCCTCAAGGCTGGCAGTATCGATATCTATCCAGAATTTTCGGGCACCATTACAGCCTCGCTTTTAACCAATCCACCCCAGCTAGCCAATGACCAAGAGGCGGTTTATGAGGCGGCGCGGGATGGTATCTACCAACAAGATAAGTTAATTTATCTCAAGCCTATGGCCTACCAAAATACCTATGCCATCGCGGTCAAAGAAGCCTATGCTATGGAGCATGGCTTAGAAACCATTTCAGACTTGAAGAAGGTAGAATCGACAGCTCGCACTGGTTTCTCCTTGGAGTTTAACGATCGGCCCGATGGTAAAAAAGGGCTGGAGTCCCTCTACGGCCTGAAGCTTAACATTCAAACCATGGAACCAGCCTTGCGTTATCAAGCGCTAGAACAAGATAAACTAGATATCATCGAAGTTTATTCGACGGATAGTCAGATTATCAAGTATGGACTCAAGCTGCTAAAAGATGATAAACACCTCTTCCCACCATACCAAGGGGCGCCACTCTTACGGGAGGAGACCCTCAAGCAACATCCTGAGTTAGAGGGAATTCTCAACAAGCTGCATAACAAGATTACGGCGACCGAAATGGCCACCATGAACTATCAAGTTGACGTGGAAGGCAAATCAGCCAAGGAAGTGGCCCATGACTTCTTGTCACGTCAAGGTCTACTTAAATAGGTTGGCAAACTAATGTAAGATAATTAAGAGTTAAATGATAGAAAGGAAGTCACCCATGTCACAGCAAATGCAAAACGCCCAAAAGCTCTATATGCGTGGGATTCAAGACGGCCAAATTGATGAGGTTCACCGTCACTATATGGGGGCTAGCTATACCCAGCACAGTACTGGTGTACCAGATGGTAAGGAAGGCTTCAAGGCCTTCTTCCAGGATTTCTTCCAACGCAATCCTGAGCGGCAAATTAAGATTGTCCGCTATATAGAGGATGATAATTTCGTCTTCTTACACGTCCATCAATACCTTAACCAAGGTCAAACCCAATGGGTCACTGCCGACATCTTCCGAGCCGATGAATCTGGGCGTATTGTTGAGCATTGGGATGTTATTGAAGCCTACCAAGCACCAGCAGATGGACAAGTGGATCCTATTTTGGGAGATTTTGCTTTAGACCAGGCTGAGGATGGGGCAGAGAATAAAAAGCAAGTTCGTCGCTTCTTAACTGAAGTGATGCAAAATCAGGAGTTCCAAAGCTTCAACCGCTATGTTAGTCCCGACTTAATCCAACATAACCTGGCCATGGGGCAAGGGGGTAAAGCCTATCGCAACTATCTCCAGGACCACCAAGTCAACTATGATTTCGTCTTCAAGCTTCTAGCTCAGGGAGACTATGTCGTGGCCTATTCTAAGGTCTGGCAAGATGGTCAGGATTATGCCTGGATGGACATTTTCCGTCTTAAAGATGGCTTGATTGTCGAGCATTGGGATACCAAGGAAGCCATGCCAGCCAAGGAAGACTTAACTAACCTAGGGAAATTCTAGGGATTGCCTACTAGCAGTTGACTTTGCTAGCGGGATGGTCTATAATATGACTGTTGTTTATGTGTAGCACCACATCTGCAACCGCGCAAGTTGAGTCTAAGCGCCAGTTCTGGCCACTTAACATGGCGAGTCTAAGTGCAGGGGATTAACCCCGAAAGAAAAATAAAGGAGGTGCTTGAATGTACGCAATTATCAAAACAGGCGGAAAGCAAGTAAAAGTAGAAGTAGGTCAAACAATCTTCGTTGAAAAACTCAACGCAGAAGCAGGCGAAACTGTTACCTTTGACCAAGTAGTCTTAGTAGGTGGCGAATCAACTAAAGTTGGGACTCCATTAGTAGAAGGCGCTTCTGTAGTGGCTAAAGTTGAAAAACAAGGCCGTGCTAAGAAAGTCGTGACTTTCAAATACAAACGTCGTAAAGACACTCACCGCAAACAAGGTCACCGTCAACCTTACACTAAATTAGTTGTTGAAGCGATCAACGCTTAATTCTTATGATTAAGATTAAAGGCCAAGTGGATACCAAAGGCGCTATCCGTCAACTGGAACTGTCCGGTCATGCCGGTGCAGGAGAGTATGGCGAGGATATTGTCTGTGCGGCAGTATCAAGCCAGGTTATCTCGGTAGAGAATTCACTTGAACGATTAGTCGGGCTGCCCTACGACGTCCAAGTCGATGAGGTAGCAGGTGGCTACTTGAAGCTGACGGTTCCGGCTTGTTCTAACAAGCAACAGGAGCATGATGCGCAAGTCTTATTGCGTCATTTGGTGTATGCTTTGGAAGTCCTAGCTGACAATTATCCAGAGTTTATACACCTGAAGATTAACCAAGCAAAATAGGAGGTGCTCGAGAATGTTGAAATTAAACTTACAATTATTCGCCCACAAAAAAGGGGGGGGTTCGACTTCTAACGGTCGTGACTCTCGTGCAAAACGTTTAGGTGCTAAAGCAGCTGACGGCCAAACCATCACTGGTGGTTCTATCTTATACCGTCAACGCGGTACTAAAATCCACCCAGGGGTAAACGTTGGTAAAGGTGGCGACGACACATTGTTCGCATTAGTGGACGGCGTGGTACGTTTCGAACGTAAAGGTCGCGACAAGAAACAAGTTTCTGTCTACCCAGTAGCAGTTGAAGCTTAATAATGAGAGAGGTTAGGACTGAGTCCTAGCCTCTTTTTGCTTTTTACCATGGGTAAAATCTGGCTCTATGCCCATTTGCCGGGCTTTTGAGTAGCTATGGGTTTCTTCATGCTCAGTCCTATGGTATAATATATGTACTATGTAGGGAGGTCTATCACAGCATGCAAAAAGCAAAGCATCCGAATCATGCCAAGCAGTCAAGACAGCACTTCTTGGCCCAGATTCGATATAATTTCAGCCGTATGGATTGGTGGATACTCTTGATTGTCGGTCTATTGAGTGTCTATAGCCTGATTATGGTCTATAGTTCAACACAATATTTATTAGAAAATGGAGCAACAGTTCCCATGCCTCTGCACTATCTTAGCCGTCAAATGTTTGGGATTGGCTTAGGGCTAGCGGTATCGGCAGTGGCTATTTGCCTGCCTTATCGACTCTATATTGAGCCTTTCTGGCTCTTTGTAGCCAATGGCCTGATTGCCTTCTTAATCTTACTGACGCGTTTTATCGGAGTATCCGGTGGGGGGGCCAAAAGTTGGCTCAGCTTCATGGGCTTGAACTTCCAACCAGGTGAGTTGGCTAAGATTGGTTTGATTCTCTTGATGGGCATCCTTTGTGTCAAGTCAAGACGTGAAGTGCTACTAACTAAAGAACGTTGGTTTGCCAATATGGACTATGAATCTGTCATTTCCATCGGTTTGATGCTTTTGGATTTAGTCCTCATTTTTTTTCAGCCTGATATGGGGATGTTTATGATTATTTCAGCCACTTTATTGTTGGTGGCCCTAGCCTTAATCATGAATAGCAAAACCCAAAAAGGCGTCTTATTAGCACTTGCATTAGTAGGTGTCGGGCTTGTCACCTGGATTTATACCAATGCGGATAAACTGGCGACCAGTGACCAATATCAATTACGGCGTTTTGGTTCCTTTGTTAACCCCTTTAAGTATGCCAAGGCAGCGGGTTACCAATTAGTTAACGCCTATATCGCCATAAGTCGTGGTGGCCTCTTTGGCCGGGGGATTGGTCATTCCTTGACCAAACAAGAAGGCTTGCCAGCGGGTCATACGGACTATATTTTGGCGGTAATTGGGGAAGAGTCAGGCCTAGTGGGCCTAGTCTTGGTAGTCTTACTACTGTCGGCCTTAATTTTCCTCTGCTTCCGTTGGGCCGCCAAGAGTCAAGACACTTTCCGACGCGCTGTCTTCACCGGGATTGGCTGTCTGCTCTTAGTTCAATCAAGCCTCAATATCGGTGGGGTATCCGGCTTGGTACCTCTGACCGGGGTTACCTTACCCTTTGTCTCCTATGGGGGGACCAGTATGGTCTTGACCATGATGTTGGTCGGGGTCTTACAAGTCATGATTATTGAAGAAAAGCGGGTCTTAGAAGCGCAAGTCTCGCAAGTAAAGGAGGACTATCATGGAATTTAAGATGGTCAAGCGTAAAGAGCTTATTGTCTGGCTCTATTCCTTGAAACAAGTCAAGAATATTCGAAAATACGGGCATGTCCACTATATTAGTGATCGGTTACGTTATGTGGTGCTCTACGTCAATGCCAATCAAGTAGACCAAGTGACCCAACAACTCAATCGCCTACACTTCGTTCGTAAGGTGGAAGGTTCCATGCGTGATGATATCGACATGACCTTTAAGGATGCTATTCCTAACCGCAAGGATCCAGACCTCAAACCAGAGAGTGAGAAGGGCAACTTGGCCGGCCAACACAAGGATAATTTCTTATCTGATTTGGCCTCTTCGCTCGATAAGAACGAGGCGGCCGCTGAGAGTGGGACGCCAGCATGAGAGTAGTCGCAGGACGTTATGGCAGCCGGCCACTTAAGCCTGTTCCGGGCCTCAACACGCGGCCTACTACTGACAAAATTAAGGAAGCCATCTTCTCATCTTTGGGTGGCTTTTTTGATGGCGGCCTTTGCCTGGATTTCTATGGGGGGAGTGGAGCTCTAGCTATTGAAGCGGTCTCTCGTGGTATGGACCGCGCGGTTCTAACCGAGAAGTATCGTCCAGCTCTCAAGACCATAGAGCAAAACATCGTCATGACCAAGGAAGAAGACCGCTTCACGGTTTTAGCCGGGGACAATCGCAAGAGCCTTCAAAGCCTAAAAGTCTCAGAAGCAGACTTGGTCTTTGACCTGGTCTTATTGGATCCACCCTATGCCAAACAGAAACTAGTAGAAGACATTGAATGGTTGCAAGCCCAAGGCTTAATCAACCCTGAAACGACCATAGTCTGCGAGACCGATGATGTGACGAACTTGCCAGAGGTCATTGCCGGCTATCAACGCTATCAACACAAACGCTATGGCCAAACCCAGATTCATTTCTACGGGATGCCAGAAGCGGACTAAGGAGGAAGGCTTATGGCCGACAGACAAGAAACCGTGGCTCTCTTTGCTGGGAGTTTTGATCCCATTACCTTGGGACATGTGGATTTGATTGAACGGGCCAGTCGCCTTTTCAACCGTCTCTATGTGGTGGTGGGAGTTAATGCCCTCAAACAGCCACTCTTCAGCTTAGAAGAACGCTTGACCCATTTGCAGGCTTGCTTGGGTCATTTACCTAATGTGTCAATCCAGGTGCTAGAAGGCCAACTCATGGCAGACTTGGCCAAAGAACTTGGGGCCACTTGCCTAGTACGCGGCCTGCGCCATTCAGGGGATTATGTCTATGAATTACCCATTGCTCAAGCCAATCGGGGCCTCAATCCTGACCTGGAGACTATTTTCCTGCAGGCCCAGCCAGCCTATCAGCACATTAGCTCTAGCCTGGTCAAGGAGATTGCCAGCTATGGCGGCGATTTGACCAGTTTGGTGCCAGCTAACCTTCTTGGTCCGCTCCAGTCTAAATATCAAAGTAAATAAGCGACTGAATCCGGGGATTCAGCGCTTTTTTAATAGGGAAGATAACGCCTTTTTCCTTTATTTTAGGGCTAAGGATTGGTAAAATAAAAGAGATGTCAAAAGAGAAAGAGGGAGACCATGAAGCTATTATTTGTTGGCGATATTGTGGGCACTGCAGGTATGGAGGCCTTAACTAGCTATCTGCCTTATCTTAAGCAAACCCACCGGCCCCAAGTAACCATCGTCAATGCAGAGAATGCCGCCGATGGCCGAGGCTTGACCGAGAAACTCTACAAGCAAATATTAAGTCTGGGTGTAGAAGCTATTACCTTGGGCAACCACGCCTTTGATAATCGCGACCTCTATAACTTCATAGAAGGAGCCAAGCCTTTGGTCCGGCCGGCTAACTTACCAGCCACAACGCCAGGCAAGGGTATCCACTATGTCCGCTATAACCAATATCAAGTGGCGGTCATTAATGTCCTGGGTACTGTCTTTATGAACCCGGTCACCAGTCCCTTTCTCATGATTGATGAACTAGTAGATCAGGCCCGTAAGCAAACACCTTTTATCTTTGTGGATTGCCATGCGGAAGCGACTAGCGAGAAGTTGGCCCTAGCCCACTATTTAGATGGCCGCGTATCGGCTGTCGTTGGGACTCACACTCATGTTCAAACCAATGATGCCAAGGTCTTGGCAGGGGGCACGGCCAGTCTGACTGACGTTGGCATGACAGGAGCCCAAGACAGTATCCTGGGCTTTGCGGCCAAGGAAGTCATTCAGCGCTTTACCAGCCAGTTGCCAACACGCCTAGTTCAAGAAAGCAAGGGACCACTGGTGCTCAGTGCTTGCTTGATTGATTTAGATGATAAGACCGGGCTTGCCAAGTCCATTGTGCCTATTCAGGTGACCCAGGAGTCCCTAAGCAAATACTATTAAGAAGGGAGGATGCCCTCCGTGACTGCAGAAGCTAAAATGACGCCCATGATGGCGCAATATCATGAAATTAAAGCCCAATATCCGGATGCCTTCCTTTTCTATCGTTTGGGGGACTTCTATGAGATGTTCTTCGACGATGCCCTTAAGGCTGCCAAGATACTGGAAATTACTTTGACCTCCCGCAATAAGAAGGCTGACAATCCCATTCCCATGTGTGGGGTCCCTTATCACTCTGCCAAAGACTATATCAAACGTCTGATTGAGTCGGGCAATAAGGTAGCCATCTGCGAGCAGGTGGAAGATCCAAAACTAACCAAGGGCATGGTCAAACGGGAAGTGGTCCAAGTCATTACGCCTGGGACCTTGATTGAAGAAGAAGCCCTTGAAGTCAAGGAAAATAACTACTTAGTGGCCTTACGTCAGGAAGGCCAGACCTTCTACCTGGCGGCCATTGATGTCTCCACTGGTGAAATCAAAGTCACCCAGACACCAAGACGAGCCCAGCTCTTTAGCGAGCTCTATGCCCTCAAGCCAAGCGAGATGGTTGTCGATAGTAGTCTAGATAGCGAGGTCAAAGACCAAATCAGCCAGCAATTGGCTATTTATCTGTCTAGCTTTGACCTGACCGACCAGACTGAAGTTGGCACCCAGTGGGTGCTAGACCAAGCCAGCCCTCAAGAAGCCAGCCTCTTGAATCTCTTGCTAGCTTATCTCTATAGCATTCAAAAACAAGCCCTGGGCCATCTACAGCCCGTTGTCCGCTATGCTTTAGCCGATTATCTGCAAATGAATCATTTTGCTAAAAGTCAGTTGGAGTTAACCAAATCTCTGAGAACAGGGCGCAAGAAGGGCAGTCTGCTCTGGCTGATTGACCACACCAAGACGGCCATGGGTGGCCGCATGCTGCATCAGTGGCTGGAAAAGCCTCTTATTGATGAAGGTATTCTGCGCCAGCGTCACCAACAGGTGGCCCAACTCATGTCGGCCTACTTCGAACGCTTGGACCTAATTGCGGCCTTTGAGACTGTCTACGACTTGGAGCGTCTGGTGACGCGGATTAGTTTGGGGACAGCCAATGCTCGTGACGTGGACCATTTGCGCCAATCCCTTGGTCAAATCCCGCATATTAACCGGATTTTAGACGGACTTAATGCTAGCCAGAATCAGGTACTCTTTGAAGGTTTGCCTGATTTTCAGGAACTCTACCAGCTCATTGACACGGTCTTGGCAGATGAGCCCCCAATATCTGTGACCGAAGGCAATATCATTCGGCCAGGCTACCATGAGGAATTGGACCAATACCGGGATGCTTTAGCTAATGGCCACCAATGGTTGGCGGAATTGCAACAACGTGAACGCGATCGAACAGGGCTTAAAACCCTCAAAGTCGGCTACAACAAGGTTTTTGGCTACTACATTGAAATGAGCCGTCTCCAATCCGCCAACTTTGATGATCCGCGCTATATCCGCAAGCAAACCCTCAGCAATGCAGAGCGTTTCATTACGGAGGAACTTAAGCAACTTGAAACTACCATCTTGGGTGCCCAAGAAAAGGCCACCCAGTTAGAATATCAACTCTTCACCGAGTTACGCCAAGCCATTGCGGCTTATACAGGCCAGTTACAGACTTTGGCTAGCCAGATTGCCAGCCTAGATGTCTTAGCTAACTTTGCTAGTCTAAGTGAGCGAGAAGATTACTGTCAGCCAGAATTGGTGGCAGAAGCCAAGCATTTCCAACTGGAGGCTAGCCGCCATCCAGCCTTAGAGAAATTGATTGGCAAGGCTGCTTTTGTGCCTAATGACTTTGTCCTCTTACCAGATCAACCATTGCTGCTTCTAACAGGTCCTAACATGTCCGGGAAGAGCACCTATATGCGGCAGATTGCCTTCTGCGTCATTCTCAATCAGATTGGTTGTTTTGTGCCGGCTAAGTCGGCCAAGCTGCCAATTGTCGATAAGATTTTCACGCGTATTGGGGCTTCTGATGATATTTCTAGTGGTCAGTCGACCTTCATGGTGGAAATGATGGAGACCAATGTAGCCTTGCGCGAAGCCACACCACGTTCGCTCCTGCTCTTCGACGAGATTGGGCGGGGGACGGCCACATTCGATGGCATGGCGCTAGCAGAAGCCATACTTTATTACCTGGCTCAAGAAGTGCAAGCCGCTACCGTCTTCTCCACCCACTACCATGAATTGACTGATTTATCGACTAAATTACCCGTCTTACGCAATATTCATGTGGGTGCCACCGAGCAAAAGGGCCAAGTAGTCTTCCTACATAAGATTTTGGAAGGGGCTGCCGACAAGAGTTATGGGATTCATGTTGCCAAACTAGCCGGCCTACCACAATCTCTATTGGTTCAAAGCCAGGAAGTCTTGCAGGAATTGGAGTCTAACAGCCAATGGCTGAGACGCCAAGAACCTGAGAGTGACGGCCAGCTTTCGCTCTTCGACCTACCAGCGACCAAGCCGTCGCCTAAGGTTCTGAGAGAGGACCAGGAGCAAGTGCTCAAGCAACTGGCTGATTTGGACATTAACCAATTAACACCACTCCAGGCCTTAGAACGCCTGGCTGCCATGCAAGATCAATTAAAGTAAATATCTAAAAAGTCATTGAAAGGAGGGATTTCATGGGCAAGATTCAACAAATGCCAGAAGCCTTAGCCAACCAGATTGCGGCCGGTGAAGTCGTGGAACGTCCCGCTTCAGTCGTTAAGGAGTTAGTGGAGAATGCCATTGACGCAGGCGCCCAGACCATTCGGGTGGAATTGAGGGAAGCGGGGATTCAGCAGGTCAAGGTTATTGACGATGGGGAAGGCATGGATGCTGAAGATTTGGCCAAGGCTTTCCTGCCTCACGCCACCAGTAAGCTCTATGATGTCCATGACCTCTTTCAAATCAAATCACTGGGTTTCCGGGGTGAAGCCCTAGCTAGTATTGGGTCTGTCGCCAAGGTGCGGGTAGAGTCCATGCAGACGGGCGCAGAGGCCGGTCACTATATAGAGATTGCCGGTTCACAGGTGCAAGCTCAGGGCATGACCAGTGCCCGCAAGGGAACGACCTTGACGGTAGACGGTCTCTTCTATAACACGCCAGCCCGTCTTAAGCATTTAAGTAGTCTGAAGACAGAGCTCAAACACAGCTTGAACTTTATTCAGGATATTGCCATGGCCTATCCTGACATTCGCTTCCACTTGGTCAATGACGGCCAAACCATCTTCCAGTCCTTCGGGACAGGGGACTTGCGCCAGACCATTGCCAATGTCTATCAACCGGCGCTAGCTCGCCAGCTCATAGCCTTAGAAGCGGAGAATCTGGACTTTAAGATTCGAGGCTATATTTCGCCACCTCAGTTGACCCGGACTTCCAAGCACTATATCCACTGGATGATTAATGGCCGGGCCGTTCGTTCCTATGCCTTGACTGAGCTCTTGCTACGAGCCTATGGCCGCCAACTCATGATTGGCCGCTATCCTTTGGCTGTCATTGCTATTGAACTAGATCCGCGTCTGGTAGATGTCAATGTCCATCCAACCAAGCAGACCGTTCGGCTCAGCAAGGAAAGTGAACTAGGCCAATTGTTGACCCAGGCGGTGGTGGAGAGTCTAGCTAGCCTTAACCCTGTGCCCAATGCCCAGGTTCAAGAACTGGCAGGTGGCCGACTCTTCCATCAAACAGACAAAGCCAATCCTCAAGGTCCTCTAGCAAGCCAAGTCATGCCCCTGGACTTGGACGGTAAGGGGAATGAGCCGACATTTGACTCGGCTTATGACGGAGACGATGACTTAAGGTCAAGCCAAGCCAACCGACCAAGTCAGCCAGCCCAATCAGCGCCAGTCAGCCAGGTGGCAGAAAGCCTAGCGCCTGATTGGCAGGAGGGACAAGTGGAGCCGGTAAGCAAGTTTGAGGAGCTAGCACCTAGTTCTAGTCAGCCTCCTGAGGCTGAACCAGTAGCCGCTGATAGCCAAGTACAAAGTCAATCAAGTGTTAGTCAGGACTTACGTCCATCCTTTGGACACTTACGCTATGTCGGCCAGATTCATGGTACTTATTTGATTGCGGAAAGTCCGGAAGGCTTCTATCTCATTGACCAACATGCGGCCCAAGAGCGAATTCGCTATGAGGACTTTATGAAGCAGGAAATGGATACCAAGACCCAGCAAACCCTCTTGTTGCCTTATCTCTTCCACTTTAGCCCAGCTGAGTTAGCTGGTTTAGACCAAGTCTTACCAAGACTGGAAGAATTGGGTATTGTCTTAGAAGCCTTTGGACCTAAGACCTATCAATTGGCTTCTTATCCCACTTGGATAGAAGCCCATGAAGTAGAACAGACGGTTCGGGATCTGACCGAGCGCTTGGTCAAACAACCAGATTTAAGCATTAACCAAATCAAGGAAGCAGCCCTGATTATGCAGTCCTGCCGTGGGGCTATTAAGGCCAACCACTACCTAGACGACAGTCAGGCTAGCTATCTCATTCAGGCACTGGATGGTTTGGATGATCCTTTCCACTGTCCACATGGCCGGCCAGTCTTTGTCCAAATTACCGACAAAACGCTAGAAAAACTATTCAAACGGATCCAAGATCCGCACCAAGGAGGTCACCAATTATGAGTCAGGAAAATTATCAAGAAGCCATTAAGGGCTTAAATGAAATCCAATACAAGGTTACCCAAGAAAATGCCACCGAGCGTCCTTTTAGTGGCGAATACGATGATTTCTATGAGAAGGGCATCTACGTGGACATTGTGAGTGGGGAGCCCCTCTTCTCAAGTGCAGCTAAGTATGATGCGGGCTGTGGCTGGCCGGCTTTCTCTAAGCCAATCCAAGCCTCTGAAATAGTCGAAAAAGAAGATGCCTCTTTGGCACGAGTGCGGACAGAAGTGCGTTCTGCCAAGGCAGACTCCCATCTAGGCCATGTCTTTGGTGATGGGCCTAAGGAACTAGGGGGCTTACGCTACTGCATTAACTCGGCCGCCTTGCGCTTCATTCCTTATGAGCAAATGGATGCGGCCGGCTATGGCGACTATAAACAATACGTGGAGTAATGACAATGTATGAATTTATCCAAGGGGAGCTGGTCCAAATCCAGCCCCTTTATCTTGTAATTAGCGCAAATGGTGTGGGCTATCGCCTGATGTGCGCTAATCCCTACCGTTGGCAGGGGGAACTGCACCAGCAAGTCCTCTGTCCGGTAGAATTAGTGGTCCGTGAAGACGCCATGACCCTCTATGGTTTCCGTGATCACCAGGAGAAGCAACTCTTCAATACCTTGCTTAAGGTATCGGGTATCGGTCCTAAGAGTGCCTTATCCATCTTGGCCTTGGATGACCATGCTGGCTTAATTCAGGCCATTGATTCTGGGGATTCTACCTACCTGACCAAATTCCCAGGTGTGGGTAAGAAGACCGCCCAGCAAATGATCTTAGACTTAAGTGGCAACTTGGATTTCCAAGCTCACGCTCAGACGCATGCTAGTGCTCCAGTCAGCCAACAACATTTAGAAGAAGCCTTAGAGGCCTTGGCTGGCTTAGGTTATTCGGCTAAGGAAATTAAGAAGGTTGAGAAGCCACTGCAAGAAGCGGGTCTGACGTCCACTCAGGAAATGCTGAGTGCGGCCTTCAAGTTATTAAGAAAGTAGAGGAGGGGCGGCCATGTCTCATGATGAACGTATGCTGTCGGGTAACTGGCAGCCGGAAGACGAAGGCAATTTACTCAGTCTGCGGCCAAGTCGCCTGTCTGAATACATCGGTCAGTCCAAAATCAAAGACGAGATTGCTATCTATATCCAGGCTGCTAAGCAAAGGGAAGAGGCCCTGGACCATGTCTTGCTCTATGGGCCACCTGGCTTGGGTAAGACCACCATGGCCATGGTCATCGCCAATGAGATGGGGGTAGGCCTCCACACAACCAGTGGGCCTGCCATTGAACGGTCGGGTGATTTGTTGGCCTTGCTCAATGAACTCAGCCCAGGCGACATCCTCTTCATTGATGAAATCCATCGCCTGCCTCGAGTCATAGAAGAGGTCCTCTATTCGGCCATGGAAGATTATTTTGTCGATATTATTATCGGCCAAGGGCCATCTGCCCATCCTGTCCACTTTGAGTTGCCTCCATTTACCTTGATTGGGGCGACCACACGGGCAGGTTCCCTGTCCAAGCCTTTGCGGGACCGCTTCGGTATTGTCTCCCACATGCAATTCTATACGCCAGATGAATTGGCGCTGATTGTTGAACGATCAGCCGATGTCTTCGAGACGCGGATTGATAGTGAAGGGGCGCGGGAAATCTCCTTGCGTAGCCGGGGGACGCCACGTATTGCCAACCGCATTCTCAAGCGGGTACGTGACTTTGCCCAAGTCAAGGGCCAGGGCGTGGTCGACTTAAGGATGGCCCAAACCGCTCTAGAAGTCCTGGAAATTGACCAATATGGTTTGGACGCTATCGACCGTAAGATTCTCAGTTGTCTGATTGAGTTTTATGCTGGCGGCCCAGTAGGACTTAATACCTTGGCCGTCAATATTGGGGAGGATACCGAAACCCTGGAAGATATGTACGAACCTTACTTGGTGCAGAATGGCTTCATTCAGCGGACCCCGCGGGGTAGACAGGCGACCGCCTTGGCCTATGAGCACCTAGGTTATGCCTATCCCAACCCAGATGATAGAGAGAAAGTAGAGTAAAGCTAGAAATGTTAACAACCAAAGATTTTGATTATCACTTACCAGAGCGCCTTATCGCCCAAACGCCTTTGGCGGACCGGGCGGCTTCTCGCTTATTGGTTTTAGACCGCCAAACGGGCCAAAAGCAAGATTTGCACTTTGATCAAATTATTAATTTTCTCAATCCAGGCGATGCCTTGGTAGTCAATGAGACCCGGGTTATTCCGGCCCGCCTCTTCGGTATTAAGCCGGAGACTGGCGGACACTTGGAGGTCCTACTGCTTAATAACACTCAAGGCAATCAATGGGAATGTTTGATTAAGCCGGCTCGCCGCGCCAAGGCAGGGACCCAGATTATCTTTGGCGAGGATGGGCGTTTGACAGCAACCGTGGTGTCAGAAGGGGACCATGGTGGCCGGATTATTGAATTTTCCTATGAGGGGGTCTTCCTAGAAATTCTAGAATCGCTGGGCCAAATGCCCTTGCCACCTTATATTAAGGAACGCCTAGAGGACGCGGATCGTTACCAGACCGTCTATGCCAAGGAAAATGGCTCTGCGGCGGCCCCAACAGCTGGTTTGCACTTCACCGATGAATTGTTAGAGGCAATCAAGGCCAAGGGCGTGGAAATTATTCCCCTAGTTCTACATGTGGGCTTGGGAACCTTCCGCCCAGTTTCGGCCGATAGCATTGAAGACCATGAGATGCATGCCGAATACTATCAATTAAGTCAAGAATCGGCTGATGCTATCCAGGCCGTGCAATCTCGTGGTGGCAAGATTTTTGCTGTAGGAACTACCAGTGTCCGCACCCTTGAGACCATCGCCGCTAAATTTGATGGTCAAGTTCGAGCAGATTCTGGCTGGACTCAGATTTTTATCTCGCCAGGCTTTGAATTTAAGGTGGTTGATCATTTGATTACCAACTTCCATTTGCCATGTTCCACCTTGGTCATGCTGGTATCTGCCTTCTATAATCGGGAGGCAGTCCTAGCAGCCTATGAGCATGCGGTGGAGGCAGAGTATCGCTTCTTCAGTTTTGGCGATTCCATGTTAATTCTATAAAAATAAGCGTCTCCCTAAGGAGACGCTTTTTAATTGGCTAGAAAAAAGGTCAGGACAGGCTGGTCCTAACCTTAGGAATGGTCACATTGTAAATGTTGGCTACCCCAATCTTTCATGGCGCTAATAATAGCCACTAGGCTCTGACCTGTATCCGTCAGGCAGTAGGTGGAGCTCACTTGATTGGCTTGTGACTCCTTGTGGTTGATAATCAAGCCATTGGCTTCGAGCAGCGCTAATTGTTGTTTGAGCATCTTGGGACTGGCGCCATCCAATTCCTTGTGGAGCTGGCCAAAGCGTTGGGGTCCCTGGCTGAGGATTTCAATGATGCGGGGCACCCATTTCTTGCCTAGGAGTAGGGCCAAGGCTTCGCTGGCACATTCCGTCTTGATCTCAGAATCTGGCGTATAGTAGACTACTTGCGACATGGCGACCTCCTTACAAGATAGAATTAGCGGTTAATGAATGACAGGATGACTGAGCCGACAAGGGTGCCGACCATCAAGAGGGCCATGAGAATGGCGGTAACGCGGACTAGTAGGTCCATTTTGCTTCTTTTCTTTTTAGGGGCGGACGGGTAGTTCCGCTCATGCAATGACGACATTAGGACGCCTCCTTTTGTAATTTCAGCCCTAATTTTACCCCAAAGGCTAGTGACTTTCAATCACTTTGGCCTAGAAGCAGAATTAATCAGCTATTTCTAGCACATATTAAGCGCAAAACTTTAATCGTAGGTCCATTTATGCTAAAATAAGACCGTTAAAAGTAAAAAGACAAATTGGAGGAATTGGATCAATGACTAAGCAACAAATTGGTGTCGTTGGTATGGCCGTGATGGGTCGTAACATTGCCTTAAATATTGAAAGCCGTGGCTACAGTGTCTCACTCTATAACCGTACCGGCTCTAAAACGACTGAGGTTTTGGAACAAAACCCAGGTAAGAACTTAGTAGGGACCTACACAGTAGAAGAATTCGTCAACAGCCTTGAATCTCCACGTAAGATTCTCCTTATGGTTCAAGCTGGCCGAGGAACGGACGCAACCATCGACGCACTCTTGCCACACTTAGATAAGGGTGACATTGTCATTGATGGTGGGAACACCTTCTTCAAGGATACCATTCGCCGTAGCGAACGCTTGGCAGAATTAGGCATTAACTTTGTCGGGACTGGGGTTTCCGGTGGTGAAGAGGGTGCCTTACACGGTCCTTCTATCATGCCAGGTGGGCCTCAATCAGCCTATGAATTAGTGGCGCCAATCTTGCGCGATATTTCAGCAAAAGCACCAGAAGATGGCGAACCATGCGTGACCTACATTGGCGAAAATGGTGCGGGTCACTATGTTAAGATGGTCCACAACGGGATTGAGTATGGGGACATGCAGTTAATCGCAGAGTCATACGACCTCTTGCACCGTGTGCTTGGCTTGTCTGCTGCTGAGATTTCTCAAATCTTTGGCGAGTGGAACAAGGGTGAGTTGGACAGCTTCCTCATGGAAATCTCAACTCAAATCCTGGCAACCGTCGACCCATCTACAGGTAAGCCAATGGTAGATGTGATCATGGACCGAGCTGGTAACAAGGGGACAGGTAAGTGGACCTCTCAGTCAGCCTTAGATTTAGGGGAGCCATTGTCTCTGATTACGGAATCTGTCTTCGCTCGTTATATCTCAACCTTCAAGGAAGAACGTGTGGCAGCCAGCCAAGTCATTCCTGGGGTAGATTTCCAAGCTAACTTATCTGAAGCAGATAAAAAAGACATCATTGAAGCCGTGCGTCAAGCCCTCTACTTCTCTAAGATTGTCAGCTATGCCCAAGGTTTCGCTCAAATGAAGGCTGCTAGCCAAGAATACGGCTGGACCCTCAACTATGGCGAAATTGCTAAGATTTTCCGTGCAGGTTGTATCATCCGTGCTAAGTTCTTGCAAAAGATTACCGATGCCTACAGCAAGAACCCTGACTTAGACAACCTCATGTTGGATGATTACTTCCTCAATATCTTAGGAAGCAACCAAGCTGCGGTCCGTCGCGTGGTGACTTTAGCTATTCAAGCAGGGATTCCAGTGCCAACCTTCTCAAGTGCTTTGGCCTACTATGATTCCTACCGTTCACCAGTCTTGCCAGCTAACTTAATCCAAGCCCAACGCGACCTCTTTGGGGCCCACACCTACCAACGTGTAGACCGCCCAGGGACTTTCCACTTCCATTGGAACCAAGGTCGTGAGGAGCAATTAGAAGACTAAAATAGTCTAGCCAAGTCCATAGGACTGTGATACAATACCAACTAGAATATGCAGTAAGCAGGAGAGAGTAGTCTGTCCTAACCTCAGACAGCGAGCCGGGATGCTGAGAGCCGGTAGAGGTCAACAGATGAAGCGCACTCTTGGATACTATTTAGGTGAAGGGTCGAGACCTGCTAGCCTAAGTCGGAGCCCACTCCGTTATCAAGTATAAGGGTTGCCCGCCGTTTGCCGGCAACTGAAGTAGAGTGGTACCGCGTATTAATTAGTCACTAATTCGCCTCTAGATTTCCCTTAGGGATATCTGGAGGCTTTTTTCAAATTTCTCAAACTCATCAAACAATAGGAGGCACACAATGAATCAAAAATCAGCCGTCGTGTCAGCCCTCAGCCCAGTCTTGGCTGAGCACCTGAACGAGCAAGCAATTGAACAATTAATTGAAGTTCCAAGTCATGCTGAGCATGGTGACTTGGCCTTCCCTGTATTCCAACTGGCTAAGGTCTTCCGCAAGGCCCCTCAAGCCATCGCCCAAGAAGTTGCCGAGCAAGTAGACGCCAGCAAATTTGACAAGGTAGTCGCCATGGGTCCTTATGTCAACTTCTTCCTCAAACGGGGTGCAGTAGTCAATGAAACCTTGCATGCTGTCCTAGAAGGGGGCGCTAGCTACGGCCAGTCAGACCTAGGTCAAGGTCGTAACGTCGTCATCGACATGTCTTCACCTAACATCGCCAAGCCAATGTCGATGGGCCATTTGCGTTCAACAGTGATTGGGAACTCCATTTCACTTATCTTGGCTAAATTAGGTTACCAACCGGTTCGCGTCAACCATTTGGGTGACTGGGGGACTCAATTTGGTAAGTTGATTGTGGCTTACCAGGGCTGGGGTGACGAAGCCACGGTTAAGGCTGACCCAGTCAAAGAATTGGTTAAGCTCTATGTTGATTTCCACGAAAGAGCTGAAACCCAACCAGAATTAGAAGACCAAGCTCGGGCTATCTTCAAGCGCTTGGAAGATGGCGACCCAGAAATGTTAGCCCTCTGGCAATGGTTCCGCGAAGAGTCTCTTAAAGAATTCCAAAAAGTCTATGATCTCTTAGAAGTAGAGTTTGACTCCTATAATGGGGAAGCCTTCTACAACGACAAGATGGATGAAATCGTGGAGATCCTTGAAGAAAAAGGCCTCTTATCGGTTGATAATGGCGCTACCTTGGTTCACTTGGAAGATGAGACCTTGCCACCAGCCTTGATTAAGAAATCAGATGGCTCGACCCTCTACTTGACACGTGACTTGGCGACGGCCTACTACCGTAAGCGGACCTATGATTTTGCTAAGAACCTCTATGTTATGGGGAGCGAGCAAAGTGTTCACTTCAAGCAACTTCAAACTGTCTTAGAGATGATGGGCAACGAATGGGCAAAAGATATGGCCCATGTGCCATTTGGTTTGATTACCTTGAATGGGAAGAAACTGTCTACCCGTAAAGGTAAGATTGTCCTCTTGGAAGAAGTGCTTAAGGAAGCTATTAGCTTAGCGCGTCAACAAATTGAGCTCAAGAACCCAGGTTTGGAAAACAAGGACCAAGTTGCCCGTCAAGTAGGGGTAGGGGCTGTTGTCTTCCATGACCTCAAAACTGAGCGTATGAATAGCTTCGACTTCAACCTGGAAGAAATCGTCCAATTTGAAGGGGAAACTGGGCCATATGTTCAATACACCCACGCCCGTTCCCGCAGCATCTTGTCCAAGTACGGTCAAGAGGTCGACTTGTCAGCTGAATTTGACCTATCGGATGACTATGCTTGGGAAGTAGCTAAGAAATTAGCAGACTATCCACGTATTATCCGTCAGGCGGGTGACCGTTACGAGCCATCCGTCGTGGCTAAATACTTGGTACAGTTGGCCCAATTATTCAATAAATACTATGCTAATAGTCGCATCTTAGATCAAGATGCTGGCACTGCTTCCCGGATTGCCCTAGTAGCAGCTGTAGCCCAAGTCCTCAAGGATGGGCTCCATCTCTTAGGCCTTCACGCGCCAGACAAAATGTAAGCAAAGCAAAAGAGGCGCCAGTCGCCTCTTTTTGCTCAGAAAGGATGACAAGATGTTAAGCTATTGTCTTTATGATCATAATTTGGGTCAACTGCCAGTCGTTGCCCATCAAGGGCGTCTAGTCTATATTGGCGCCTTTGGCGAGTCTCTGGCAGACTGTCAGGCAGATCTAGACCCCAAAGGTCGCTACCAATGGCAAGAGCAGGAGCTGCCTGAGATTTGCTTAGCTTTGGATAAATATTTTAATGGCCAAGCCCCCCTAGAATTAGCCTATGACTTTTTCAAGGGCACCGATTTTCAGCAGGCAGTATGGCGGGCCTTGGCTCAGATTCCCTATGGTCAGACTTGTTCTTATAAGGAATTGGCTCAAGCTCTGGGCCGGCCTAAGGCGGTGCGGGCCGTGGCCAATGCGGTAGGCCAGAATCCCCTTAGCATTCTCCTGCCTTGTCACCGGGTCTTAGCTCACGATGGGAGTCTGGGAGGCTATCGTGGTGGATTAGATATGAAGACCTATCTCTTGAACTTAGAAGGGACTGGGCCTAAAAAATAGTAGCCAAAAACTAGAGTAGAGAAGCTCTAAAAGTCCAGAAGCTAGCCGCTTTTGGGCTTTTTCTGTTTGGAGCCCATAGAGTGTGTATATTTTGGCACTGATTATGCAAAAATATAGGACCTAAAGGCTGGTTTTGTGCTATAATGAAGCTAACTGTAAATAGAAAGAAGTGATACCATGAAATTTTCAGAATTGGAGTATCAGCGTCCTGATCTAGACCTTCTGAAAGAAGATTTTTTTAATCAAATTTCACTGATTGAAAAGGCAGAAGAGGCGGAAGTTGCCCTCAAAGCCACCAAACATATTCAAGAAATCCAAAATACTTTAGGGACCTTATCAACCTTGGTCAGCATTCGTAACAGTATCAATACCAAGGATAGCTTCTACGAAGAAGAAACAGCCTTCTGGGATGAACACTTCCCAATTATTGGCGAATGGGATACGGCCTACTATCGGGCTGTCTTAGGCTCTAAGTGGCGGAGCGAATTGGAAAACTATCTGCCAGAGACCTTCTTCCCAATGGCTGAGAACAGCCTCAAGGTCTTTAGTCCTGAGATTATTCCTTTGTTGCAACAAGAGAACAAGCTTAGCACCGAATACAGCAAGCTTCAAGCTTCTGCTGAAATCGAGTTCCAAGGTCAAACCTACAACCTGCCAGGTATGGCTAAGTTTGCCCAAGACCCAGATCGTGAGGTCCGTCGTCAAGCTTCTGAATTGGTCAGCGCCTTCTATAATGACCATGAGGCAGAGTTTGACCGTATTTATGATCAATTAGTCAAGGTTCGCGACCAAATCGCTAAGACCTTGGGCTTCAAGGACTTCGTTGAAGTAGGTTACTTACGCATGAACCGCTTAGACTATAACCGTCAACAAGTGGAAGTTTATCGCCAAGAAATCCTGGAACACGTCGTGCCTGTGGTAAACAAACTCTACCAACGTCAAGCAGACCGCTTAGGGCTAGAAAGCCTCAAACCTTATGACTTGGAGTATAAATTCCAGTCTGGTAACGCCATGCCTCAAGGGACACCAGAAGAAATTTTGGCTGCTGGGGTTAAGATGTACCATGAACTTTCGCCAGAAACAGGTGAGTTTATTGACTTTATGGTCGATCGCGAGCTCTTAGACTTGGTAACCAAACCAGGTAAGGCTAGCGGGGGTTACTGCACCTATTTGCCAGATTATGAAGCACCATTTATCTTCTCTAACTTCAATGGGACGGCTGCTGACGTCGATGTCTTGACCCACGAAGCAGGGCATGCCTTCCAAGTCTTCCAATCCCGTTGGATCCAAACGCCAGAATGTGTCTGGCCAACCTTTGAATCTTGTGAGATTCACTCTATGTCCATGGAATTCCTGGCTTGGCCTTGGATGGAACTCTTCTTCGGCTCACAAACCCTCAAATACAAGTTTACCCACTTATCTGGTGGCTTGATCTTCTTACCTTATGGGGTTTTAGTGGACCACTTCCAACATGAAGTTTACGAACATCCTGAAATGACACCAGCTGAGCGCCGTGCTACATGGCGTCGTTTGGAGCGTCAATATGTGCCTTGGAAAGAGTATGAAGCAGATTCCTTCTTAGATCGTGGGGGCTTCTGGTTCCGTCAGGGCCATATCTTCGCTAGCCCATTCTATTACATCGACTATACCTTGGCTCAAGTCTGCGCCTTCCAATTCTGGAAACGAAGCCAGATTGATGATGACCCAAGTGTATGGACCGATTACCTCAACATCTGCCGGACAGGTGGGACCAAGTCCTTCCTTAAGATTGTGGCAGAAGCGAATCTTAAATCACCATTTGAGCCAGGTAGCCTAGTAGAAACGGTTCATGCTATTGAACAATATCTAGACGATATTCCGGAATCAGCCTTCCAAGCCTAGTCGCTAGAAAGGTGGTTCTCTAATGGTACAATCGCAAGATCGGCAGATCAGCCGTCAGGTCCTCAGCCTATCTTGGCCCATCTTACTTGAGGTCACCTTTACCTCCTTGTTCGGGATGGTTAATATGGTGGTCTTGGGCCAGTATGCGGGCGGACTCTATCCGGTCGATGTCAATGTAACGGCTGTGGGGCTGTCCAACCAACCCTTCTTCTTTATCCTTGCTGTCGTGCAGGCGCTAGGGGTAGGGGGGACAACCTTAATTGCCCGTGCCTATGGCGCTAAAGAGCTCCATCGACTGGGTCGTATTCTTAAGCACAACCTCATGTTGGGTTTGGCCCTATCGACCTTCTTTGTGGCCTCTGTCCTAATTTTCCAGAAAGCCATGATGGATTTTTTTGGAGCAGATACCCTGACTCAAGAAGCGGGCTTAATCTACTATCGCCTGGTTATGATTGGCCTCTGGTTTAACTGTTTGGCAGCCCTCCTATCGTCTTCTATTCGAGGGGTAGGGGAGACTCAAATCCCTATGCGGGTTAATGTCATAGCCAATGCTATTAATGTGACCTTGGCCTTTAGTTTGGTTAATGGTTATTTTGGCCTGCCAGAATTGGGCATTACAGGTGCAGGGATTGCTACCTTAGTGGCCAATGTCTGCTCGGGCTTAGGTTTGCTCTTTTATATTTCCAGTGGCCGGTCCGCCATCCAGGTTGATTGGTTCAAGGATTGGAAATTGGAAGCCAGCACCTTTGCTGCTATTTTCCGCTTTGGGATTCCGTCGGCGGGTGAGCAAGTCCTACTACGTTCTAGCTTGATTCTTTACACTAAAATTGTGGCCTCACTGGGAACGGTCGTCATGGCAGCTCATCAGATTGCCCTCAACATCTTATCCTTCTCCATTACGCCGGGTATGGCCTTGGGGATTGCGGCCTCGACCTTAGTCGGCCAATCCTTAGGAGCACGTGATGTGGCCTTAGCCGATGCCTATGGCCGTAAGACAGCCAGATTTGGCCTCTACTTTGGCTTAGCCATGAGTGCCGTCTTCTTCTTAGGACGGGATGTCTTGGGCCAGATATACACCCAACAAGCGGATGTTGTCAGCTTGGTCGCGATTCCACTTGTCTGTATGGCGATTCTCACGCCTTTCCAATTGGTTCAATTGGTTCAAGTGGGGGCCTTGCGTGGGGTGGGGGATACCCTCTTTCCCATGCTATCAACGGGCTTCTCGGTCTTCTGCATCCGGGTCTGCCTGTCTTATATCCTGGTCAACTATGCCAACTGGGGTTTGGCAGGTGCTTGGATAGCCGTAATTGGCGACCAAACCATTCGCTCCTTCCTTATTACTTGGCGCTATCGTCAAGGTAAATGGAAAACAATTCAAGTCTAAAAAATAGAAAGGATGGCCACAATGATTCGAGTTGGCACCATCGGGACCTCTCAGATTACGGAGCGCTTCTTAGAAGCCCTCAATCTGCTACCAGAGGTTTATGAGCTCCACGGCGTCTATTCGCGCCAAAAGAATAAGGCTAAGGATTTAGCCCAGCGCTTTGGTGCGACCTATTACTGTGATGATTTGGCTGAATTCTGGGCGGATCCTGAGCTGGACTTGGTTTATATAGCCAGTCCCAATGGGGCCCATTTTGAACAGACCAAACGCGCCATCCAGGCTGGCAAACATGTCATTGTTGAAAAGCCTATGTTTGCCAATGTGGACCAGTGGCAGGAGGCCCATACCTTGGCGCGAGCCCAAGGGGTCTTACTCTTTGAGGCCGTCCTTCATATCCACAATCCTAATTACAAACGGCTTAAGCAACTGGTAGCCAACAAGCGCCAGGATGCTAAGCAGCCTTTCCTAGGGGCTAATTTTATTCTAGGACAGTATTCCAGTCGCTATCCAGCCTATTTGGATAGTCAGGCCCAGGGCTTGGAGGCTCCTAATATCTTCAATCCAGCCATGGCGGGAGGGAGCTTGATGGACTTGGGGGTCTATCCTATCTATGTCATTGTGGACCTCTTCGGTATGCCCCAGCGCCTTAAGTATTCGGCTGTGCAAGGGGCTAATGGGGTGGACCTCTTTGGCAATGCCATTCTCTATTATGACCAATTTCAGGTCAGTCTCCTGGTTTCTAAGGCCATTCATTCCACCCAAGCTAGCGAAATCTACCTGGACAATGAAGTTATCGCCATTCAAGATATTACCCGTATTCGGACGGTCAGCCTGTCCAATAGCCAGGGGCAGACAGCAGTCATCAGTCAATATCAGCCTAAGCACGATATGGTGGGAGAACTGGAAGCCTTCGGCCAAGTCTTGCGAGGCTATCGGGGCCTAGAAGAGAAGAGCCCAGCCAATGAACTATATCGCCACTGGACCCTCTTAAGTTATCAGGTGGCTCAAGTCATGCAAGCCATGCGACAATCGGCCCAACTTGCCTTTCCTTTTGAGGGAGAGGCCTATCAAGAAAGTGAGGTAAGCCTCTGATGTCAGAGACTCTAGAACTTGCTCCAGCCCTTGCCCAGGAATGGCAGGCTGCGGGCTATCAACAAGCTACTGCCATTCAAAAGCTCATCATGGGGCCTTTAGCGCAAGGCCAATCCCTGGTGGCTATTTCGCCTACGGGCAGTGGTAAGACTTTGGCCTATCTCTTGCCAGTATTAGGACAACTGCAAGCCGGGCAGGGGCTACAGGCCTTGATTTTGGCACCATCACAAGAGCTGGCCAAGCAAATTGCAGGTGTTGCCCAAACTTGGGGAGGTCATTTGGATTTAAAAGTCCAATTAGTGGTAGGGGGCGCCAACTTTAAGCGTCAGCAGGAAGCCCTTAAGGCTAAGCCAGAAATTATCGTGGCGACGCCAGGTCGCTTCCTAGAATTAGCCAACCAAACCCGTAAACTTAAGGTCCATCAGGTCCGTTACTTGATACTGGATGAGGCAGATTATTTACTGCAAGCCGAGCATGAAGGGGCCCTTCACCAGATTAGAAAGTCCCTTATGCGAGATGTGACAGTAGCTTGGATTAGTGCTACCTATGGTCAGCCTTTGGTTGATTTGGTGGCCTCTGGCATTCCCCTCTATCAGGTAGAAAATGACCAGGTCAGCCAGTCTGGTCAGGTAGACCATGTCTATGTCCTGACGCATGATCGGCAAAAGGTCCAACAGCTCAAGCGCCTGGCCCAAGTAGCCGACATGCAAGCCTTGGTCTTCTTTGAACAGGTCCATGATCTGGAAACGGTGGCGGCTAAATTAGTCTTTCAAGGCATTAAGGTAGCGGTCATGCATGGTCAACTGTCCAAGCAGGAGCGGGAACGGGCCTTCCGCCTAGTCCAGCAAGGTAAGGTGACTTACTTGCTGACGACTGATATGGCGGCGCGGGGCTTAGATATTCCTGATCTACCTTATATCATCCACTATAACCGAGTGGATAGCCTGGATACCTATGTTCACCGCTCAGGGCGCACAGGCCGTATGGGTAAATCCGGGACGGTTCTGTCTTTAGTTAATGAACAGGAATTACGGGATCTTGAAAGGCTCTTAGCAGCCAGCCCTTACCAACTGTCAGAGCGCATTACCTTCAAAGGCCAATTAGTTGGTCCGCAAGAGCGCGTTAGCCAGCAAGACCAAGAAGGGCAAGAGGGACCAAAGGCAAAGCCCAAGACTGGGGCCAAACCAGCCCGCAAAGCTAAGGCTGCTGCCTCGCCCAAGCTTAAGAAGAAAAAAGACCGGCACCGCGACAGTAAGAACAAGGGGAAAAGAAAAGCAAAAGCATAGAAAGTGAGTGTGTAAGATGATTGGAGCAATTGAATTAGGCGGTACAAAATGTGTCTGCGCTGTCTTCGAAATGGATGGAACCTTGATTGAACGTTTGAGTGTCCCAACTGAGACGCCAGCTGAATCCATGCCAAGCATGATTAACTTCTTCAAGAAATATAATGGGATTAAGGCCTTTGGTTTTGGTTCTTTCGGTCCAATTGGGGCGAACCCTAATGGCAAGGACTATGGTTTTATTACCAATACGCCTAAATTGCCATGGCAACATTTTGATTTCTTGGGTGCTTTCAAGAAGGAATTCGATGTGCCAATGGCTTGGACCACTGACGTAAACGCGGCAGCCTACGGGGAAATGAAGCAGGGGGCTGCGCGCGGCGTAGAAAACTGCATGTATATCACTATTGGGACTGGTGTGGGTGCTGGGGTCGTAGTAGGTGGCAAGATTATTAGTGGTTTTGCTCATCCTGAAGCCGGCCACATTAGCCTTAAACGTCATCCTGAAGACCACTATGAAGGCAAATGTCCTTTCCACCACGACTGCTTAGAAGGCATGGCTGCTGGACCAGCGATTGAAGCGCGTTGGGGTAAGAAGGGGATTGAACTCAGCAATGAGTTGGAAGTGTGGAACTTAGAAGCCTATTACATTGCCCAAGCTATCTACAACTACTATTTGATTTTGAGTACTGAACGCTTTATCTTGGGTGGCGGGGTTATGAAGCAACGCCAACTCTTCCCAATGATTCGTGAGCATTTAGTGGCACTTAACAATAACTATGTGACCTTACCAGAATTAGAAGGTTTCATCGTGCCACCAGCTTTGGAAGATAATGCTGGTATTACCGGCTGTTACGAATTGGCTAAGGAGCTCTTAGAAGCCAAGTAAAGCACTTAAGACATAAAAAAGCTAGGACCTGAGGTCCTAGCTTTTTATTATTCATTGTCTAGATCTTGGTCAGAAGAATCTTGTGAAGACTGGTCATCTTGAGCAGTGTGATCTTGAGGGTTTTCCTCTCCTGCTTCCTCTTCACCTTCTACTTGAGCGTGACGCTCTTGTCTAGCTTCTTGGATTAAGGACATGAAGCGTTGGTTCATTTCTTCAGGACTTAGCTTATTGGCATCTTCTTGTAAGTCCTGCATTCCTTCCTTGAAAGCTTGACTATTGAAGGCCGAGAAGAGACTCATCATAAAGCGCTGTTGGGCGTAATAAATGAAGGCTACTGTATAGAGGGCCAAGAAAACAAAGAAGACAAAGCCTAGAGGCATAATGATTTGTAAGAGGCCATAGATAAGGAAGGGAACAAAGGTCACTTGAATAACTAGGCGCATGGTCTGGCTAAAGAGTTTGAAGGACTTGGACCGCAGGGTAGTGAAGTGAGCCAAGTAAGAAATCAGTAGGACTACAAACCAATAGAGTAACCAGGAGATAATCCAAGCCACAATGAAAAGGGACAGATAAAAGATCCAGCGGAAATTTTCAATGGAGTTTAAAGTTTGGCTAGCGACTTGCTTATTAAAGTTGGCCTTGTAAAGGTCCGTGATTTGCATCATACGACCGGCTATTTGGCCGAAAGCGCGATCCTTGAAGAGGAAGACGCTAGCAAAAGATTTAGTGGACAAGCGGCTGGCAATATCCGTTGGGATGGTAGGTTGGTCTTGGGGCCCGCTAACCGTTACGGTATCATCAACAACTAATTGGAAGGACTGAGATTGGAAGTAGACAGGCTTTTGGTCTTGGGCCAGCTCTAGCTTACCGTCAACAGTATGGAAATCTGGTAGGTTATTTGAGCTAGCTTTGACATCGTCAAAGAGTTGATTGAGTGGCTTGAAGGTCACCAGGATAGAGGTCACGGTCAGCCAGAGGATAATCAGCCGGCTAAGACGACGGAAGAATTTAAAGGGCACCTTGGAAAGCCCGAAGATTTGTTGGGGCATTCGCAAGGAGGAAAAGATAATAGCGATTAATTGTTTCAATGTTGTCATCCTTTATATTAATCTAGAAATTGCTTTATACAGGCTTAGTTTACCGAAAGCCACACCATATTGCAAGCCAAGCTACCTGAAGGGGCCTAGGACTAAGGAAGTTTGTAAAATAATTTCAAGAAAGGCTTTACAAAAAGGATAAGCCTGTGGTATCCTAGAAAAGTAAGAAAAATGAAAGAAAGGAGTATGTGTCATGATCTTAGTAGCTAAAGCCAAACAAGCCAAACAACACCCACTCCTTTTAGACGTCATGCTATAAAGTGCCTTACTAGGCCTTGTAGCCAAGAATATAAAATATTATAAGACGCTAAGTTGGAGTGGCAAGGACCAGGACTAGATTCTGTTCCTTGTGCTGTCCATCTTAGGGTCTTTTTTGTGCGTCTATTAGGGGATTTTACCTATCTAACTATATTAAGGGGGATTTTTATGTTAGCTGCCATGTGGCAATTCATTAAACGTTATCCGATGACTTACCTGATTATTCTGCTTTCCATTATTGCCGACTATATCTTGTTGGTCATTCCTACGCGCGTAACTCAGGCCATTATTGATGCCATGGCCGACCACTCGCTGACGGGTCAGAGCCTGGCTCTCTTCATTGGCATTTTCCTGGTGGTGTCGGTGGCTCAGTACACATCTGCATACCTATGGATGAGTCGACTCTTTAGTCAATCGGCATTCTATATCAAGGAAGTCAAGCTCAATCTCTACCAGAAGATCATCAGCATGCGGATTCAATTTTTTGAGAAGTTCCGTTCAGGCGACATGATGACTCGCTTCACTTCTGATGTTAGGGGAATTGAGGATTTTATGGGCTATGGCGTAATGAGCTTTCTCTTATCCGCGGGTACCTACTTTATCATTATTCCCATTATGCTATCTATTTCTTGGAAGGTGACCCTCTTAGCTCTTATTCCTTCTAGTCTCATCCTGCTTCCTCTTGTAATCTTAACGCGTCGACAAGAAGAAGCCGTGACGCAACAACGCGATGCGGTTGCTTCCCTTGGTAATGAGGTCTTAGAGGTCATAGAAGGCATTCGAGTGACGCGCGCTTACGGTAACAAACAAGAAGCCAGTCAACGTTTCCAGGCAAAAACGCGCGATTTAGCCAGCAAGGCTATCCGGATTATGTACTACCAAGCGGCGTTTGGTCGCCTATCCATTACCATTATGTCCCTGACCGCGGCCTTGGTCATTGGCGTAGGGGGACTGGAAATGGCGGCAGGGCATTTGACCTTGGGCCAAGTTATTGCCTTGCAACTCTATTCAGTTTCACTGGCTGAACCGCTCTGGTCCTTAACCGATTTGATTGTTGTCTATCAAAATGCCAAAGTCAGCCATGGTAAAATCCAAGAATTATTGGATGCTAGCGATGATTTGGCCAGTCAAGGGACTCAAAGGCTAAGTGACCTAGAGGAGCTGAGCTTAGCTGATTATAGTTTCCGCTATCAAGGAGCTTCTGAAGACAGTCTCAGTCACATTCATCTTCGCCTTAAGAAAGGACAGACTCTTGGGATTGTCGGTAAGACAGGTAGCGGCAAGACCACCCTGGTTCGCCAATTCCTATGCCAGTATCCCATTGGCCAGGGAGAATTCTTAGTCAACAACCGACCAATCAGTGATTTTAATCGTCACGATATGGAAAAGCTGATTGGTTATGTACCGCAAGAACACTTACTCTTTTCGCGTACCGTAAGGGAGAATATTCTCTTGGGCAATCCTTCTGCCAGTCAGAAACAAGTGGATGTTGCGGTGGCCATTGCAGCCTTTAGCCAAGACTTGGAACGTATGTCGGAGGGCTACGACACTCTAATTGGGGAGAAAGGGGTGGCTATTTCAGGCGGTCAGAAACAACGTATCTCCATCGCCCGCGCCATGATTAAGGAACCAGAGCTCCTAATTTTAGATGATGCCTTATCGGCAGTTGATGCGCGGACCGAACGTATTATTATTGAAAATATCCAAACTCTACGAGCCGGTAAGACCAATATTATTACTACCCATCGCTTATCAGCTGTGGAGCATGCCGATTGGATTGTGGTCCTAGACCAAGGCCGCATTGTAGAAGAAGGGCGCGCAGAAGATCTCATGGCCCTAGGCGGTTGGTATGCTGAACAAGCATGGCGCCAACGCCTAAATGAAGAAGTCTCAGAAGAGGAGGTGATGGCATGAGTATCCCCTTAAGATTATTTCGATTGGTCAAAGTAGAGTGGCGTCTCTTCCTCCTAGGCCTAGTGCTCTTGGGCGGGGGGACCATTATTCAAAACTATGCCCCCTTAGAAATTCAAAGAGTCATTGACCAGGTTCTCACGCCTGTCTTCAATCAGGGCAAGGAACTGGATAGGGCAGCTATGCTGCAACATCTGGGCTTCTATGTAGGCCTGATTGCCTTAGCTTCGATTATTGGCTATTTTGCTAGTATTATCTTAATGTCATGTGCCAACCGTATAGTGGAATACATCCGCAATAAGGCCTTCGATGTCATGCAGAATCTGCCGGTCTCATATTTTGATGATAAGCCAGCCGGCAAGATTTCCTCTCGCATTATTAATGACACGGAGACCCTTAGAAGCAACTTCTACGGTGGTATCATGTCTCAAGCCTTTCTTAATTTGGCTCAGGTAATCATTATTTATGTCTTTATCTTTAGCTTGAACTGGTATATCGGTTTGGCCCTTTTACTGCTCTTACCACTCTTTTATTGCTGGTATGTGCTCTACAGTCGCCAAGTCTCTCAGGCTATGAAGGTTTTCTTCGAAGCTCAAAGTGAGATTAATTCCCAGGTCAATGAAACCATGAACGGCAGTGTCATGATTCAGCTTTCTCACATAGAGTCCAGCTTCAAATCCCGTTTCCAAACAATCGTAGAGCAGATGTACCAAGCAGCCCTAAAATGGATTCGCGTGGACTCCACGGTCTCTTGGAGCTTGGGTGAATTGCTCAACCGGTCTTTTGTAGCCTTAATTTTGGCTGTGGTGGGTTATCAATTCTTGGGGCAGACTCTGGCTATTACAGTCGGCCAGCTCTTTATCTACATCAACTACTTGGATCGTCTCTTCATGAACCTCAATAATTTTGTCCGGCAATTCTCCCAGATTCAACAATCGGTGGCAACCGGTCAACGGGTGCTAGAGTTACTGGACGCGGAGCAGGAAGTGGAGGTAGACCGAGACTTGGTAGTGACGCAAGGTCAAGTCGAGTTCAAGCATGTTCACTTTGCCTATGTACCGGGCCAGCCCGTCTTGAAAGATCTGAATCTGCTAGCTCAGCCAGGTCAGACCATTGCCTTGGTGGGACATACGGGGTCAGGTAAGAGTTCTATTATTAATCTCTTGTTCCGCTTCTATGACCCTCAAGAAGGCCAGATTCTCATTGATGGACAAGCCATTGGCGACTATTCCCGTGAGAGTGTCCGCAAGGAAATGGGGATTGTGCTTCAAGACCCTTATCTCTTCACCGGAACCATCGCTTCTAATGTGACCATGGGGAATGAGACCATTGATGATGCGGCTGTCTGGCAAGCCCTTGAACGGGTTGGGGCCAAGGACATGGTCAGTCGCTTGCCTCAAGGCATTCAGGCTCCTGTCTTTGAAAAAGGGGCGACCTATTCCAGTGGCGAACGCCAACTGATTAGTTTTGCCCGGACCTTGGCAGCAGATCCTAAGATTTTGATTCTGGATGAGGCAACGTCTCATATCGATACGGAAACAGAGGAAATCATTCAACATGCCATGAAGGTCGTGAGCCAGGGGCGGACTACCTTTATCATTGCCCACCGTCTGTCGACTATTCAAGACGCTGATTTAATTTTGGTCTTGCATGAAGGCCAAATTGTAGAACGTGGCAATCATCAGACCTTGTTGGCCCAAGACGGACGCTATGCTGAAATGTACCGCATGCAGCTACAACAAACTAATGGCTAGTAGAGGTGAAAAGGAGGCTTATGATGAGTAACTTGTATCTTAAGGAGATTAGTCCAGCTGATTATCCGGCACTGGCAGCCTATCGTCAGGCCTATCTAAATCGGAAATTACTTGCCCATGGCTGTGGCGACCTTGAAAACTATGACGATATGGCCGCTTGGCATCAAAGACAAGTGGCCATGACCAAACGGGAGACGCTGCCCCAGGGCTATGCGCCGGCCAAAATATGGTTAGTGATGGAGCCGGCCGCTCAAGCTGGAGCCAGTGATCGCTTGGTTGGTCTAAGTAATTTGCGGCTTGAATTAACGGATTATTTACGTCAGTTCGGTGGTCATGTCGGTTACTCAATCGCGCCAGATTGCTGGGGCCAAGGTTTTGGCACCCAACTCTTGGCCTTAACCTTAGATAAGGCCCGTCAAGAGGGGCTCCAGAGACTACTGATTACCTGTGACAAGACCAATCGAGCTTCAGCACGCGTTATTGAAAAGAATGGCGGGGTTTTGGAAAATGTGGTGACGGAAGCAGACGGCAATCTCTTGTGTCGTTATTGGATTGACTTATAGCTTTATGCTGAGCGGGAGCCTGTCTCCCGCTTTTTGAGCATTATAGAAGGGATTTTGAACCAAATGGTGTAGTATAGAAGGGTAGAGATTATAAGGAGGTATTTGCATGACTGCAAACTATGATTTAATTGTAATTGGTGGCGGTAGCGGCGGTGTGGCGACAGCCAATCGCGCGGCTATGTACGGCGCCAAGGTAGCCTTGATAGAAGGCAAACGCTTAGGAGGAACCTGTGTCAACGAAGGCTGTGTGCCTAAGAAAATCACTTGGTATGCGGCTCATATGGCCGATGTTATGAACCAAGTAGGGCCAGGCTATGGTTTCCAAGATGTTCACTATCAATTTAACTACCAGGAATTTGTTAAGGCTCGTGATACTTATGTGGCCAATGCCCGCGCTAGCTATGAACGTGGTTTATTGAATAATGGCATTGATTACATTAAGGGCTATGCTAAATTCATCGATAACCATACGGTTCAAGTTAACGGTCAAAACTATTCTGCACGTTACTTTATGATTGCCACAGGTGGCCGTCCAGCGGTGCCACAAGTGCCAGGCCACGAGCTTTTGGATACGTCTGATTCCTTCTTCGAATGGCAAGACCTGCCTCAATCCGTTGCCGTTGTGGGGGCTGGCTATATTGCCGTAGAGTTGGCCGGTGTCTTACACGCCTTAGGAGTAGAGTCTCACTTAGTGGTCCGCTATGACCGCCCATTACGTAAATTTGATTCCATGCTTAGCCAAGCCTTGTTGGACACGATGGCAGATCATGGCCCAACTTTACACGCTCATACCCAGTTCGACGAATATCGTCGTCGTCAGGATGGCAAGATTGAGTGCTTGTCTCAAGGTCAAGTAGTCTTAGTAGTGGATCGGGTCATTGCAGCCATTGGTCGGGCTCTTAATTCCGACGCTCTAGGCTTGGAAAATACCGACATCCAAGTCAATGAACGAGGCATTATCCAAGTCAATGACCAACATCAGACAGCCGTCCCACATACTTATGCAGTAGGGGATGTCATTGGTCGCCCAGCCTTGACGCCGGTCGCTATCCGCGCAGGCCGTCATGTGGCAGAGTACCTCTTCAATGGGGCAGCCTCAGCCGCCATTGATTACAGCCAAATTCCAACAGTTGTCTTCTCCCACCCGGCAATTGCCACAGTAGGTTACACTCAAGAAGAAGCGGAAGCTAAATTCGGGGCAGACAATCTTAAAGTCTACACTAGCCAGTTCAACTCCATGTATCAACGGGCTGCCGGGCTCAATGTTCCTTCTAAGTTTAAGCTGGTTTGCCAAGGCCCTGAAGAGAAGATTGTCGGCCTACACGCCATTGGTGAGGGAGTGGATGAAATGCTACAAGGCTTCGCGGTGGCCATTAAGATGGGGGCAACCAAGGCGGACTTCGATGCGACAATCGCCATTCACCCAACAGGTTCTGAAGAGTTCGTCACCATGCGTTAAGACTTGAGCTGGAGGCGAGATAATGGTAATATCTTTATTAGTTGGCGTCTTCCTGGGCTGGCTCATGGCATTACTCTACCATGAGTTACCCGAAAGCAGAAGTCGCTTCATGGTAGCCGGCTTAATTGGTGCCTGGATTGGTAATTATTTTTGGTTCAAGCTAGGGCCTGCCATCTACGGATTTGCGCCTATTCCAAGTTTCTTAGGAGCAGGGCTCTTCCTAGGTCTAGCCTGGTTACTGGTTAATTTAACGGTCTCAAGCAAGTAATAAAGAGGTGTATCGATGGTTCAAACCCGCTTTTCTAAGTTTTTCCCACGTCAAGAAATCGTCCACAAGCAGGGGATTATTGAGCCCCAGCGCATGATTCGTTATGCTCTTATCACCTCTGGCGCCCATGACCAAGTGGTTCGGACCCAACTCAACTATGCCTTTGTCAGTGAGACCCAATCTTGGATTGTTACGCAATACCGATTGGAGCTAGTAGATCGATATCAGGGTCAGGAAGACTTAAGAGTAGAAACCTTGCTCTGCGAAGCCAACCGTTTCTTCTGTAATCGCCGCTTCCGCTTCTATGAAGGAGACCGACTGCTGGCCATTGTGGAAGCCCAATATGTCATCTTGGACTTGGATAAGCGTCGGATTGTGCGCTTACCAATTGAGTCTTTCCAAGAGGCCAATTTGGTCATAGCAGAAGAAGAGCCAGCTCATTTTGATCCGGTAAAATGGGAAGGAGACCAAGTTCAAGAAAGCAAGACGTCGCCTTTAGCCATTACGCCAGAGGTCATCGACGAAAATGGCCATGTTAACAATCTGGTCTATATTGGCTGGGCCCTAGACCAATTAGCTAGTCAAGCGCCATACTCTAGTTGCTATATCAAGTACGGCAGTGAACTCCTGCCTAGCGACCAAGTGGAGATTCGAAGCCAGCTGGTCCCTCTGAGCGACCAAGAGTGGGTAACCGACCATCAAATTTATAATCTAAGTAAGGATAAAGTTGCCTGTCTGGTTCAGTTTGTCTGGAACCAGCCGGTTGACTTAGCCTAAGAAGGAGTGTATCTAATCCATGATTACCTTAAAATCACCGCGTGAAATCGATGCTATGGCTAAGTCCGGCGAGATTTTGGCGGGTATTCATGTCCAGTTGCGTGACTTTATTAAACCAGGTCTAACAACAGCTCAAGTAGACAAGTTTGTTCAAGACAAGATTGAAGCTGCTGGGGCAGTAGCCGCTCAAATTGGCTACGAAGGTTATAAATACGCGACTTGTACCAGTGTCAATGACGAAATCTGCCATGGTTTTCCTTCCAATTATGTGCTTAAAGATGGCGATATTGTCAAAGTAGACTTCTGTGTGGATTTGGCAGGGGCTATTTCCGATTCTTGCTGGACCTATGCAGTCGGTCAGGTCAGCCCTGAGAATCAAGCCCTTATGGAAGTGACCAAGGAAGCTCTCTATAAGGGAATTGAAGCGGCTCAAGTCGGCAATCGTATTGGAGACATCGGCCACGCTATTCAAACTTATGCTGAAGCTAAGGGTTACGGGGTAGTCCGTGACTTTATCGGCCACGGCATTGGTCCAACAATCCACGAAGAACCAGGTATCCCACATTACGGAACCAAGGGCAAGGGCTTGCGCCTCAAGGAAGGCATGACCATCACCATTGAGCCAATGATTACGACTGGTACTTGGCAAATGAAGATGGATAATAACGGTTGGACGGCACGTACCCGCGACGGGGGCAACTGTGCCCAGTATGAGCACTCCTTAGTTATTACTAAGGAAGGGCCACGCATTCTGACCCAACAAGTGCCTGAAGGCTAACTTGCTGGTTTAGGGGCTTAATAGATATTTGGAAAGAGGGGATTAATTTCCCCTCTTTTTTGCTTAGATAAGTCGGGCTCAATCATGAAATTTAAGGGAATTTATGCTATAATAGTGAGTGATGAACATTTTTACTAATTGATGAAGGAGGGGACCCTATGGCGCCGAAGAAAAAGACGACCACCAAGAAGAAAACAGGTTCAAGACCTGGCAAGAAGACCCAAGCAAGTCGTCAGCACCATGCCCTAAATCTCTCTGAACATACCACCTATTTGATTCTGGGTATTATGATAAGTTTTGTAGCTCTACTAGGGCTCTTTCAATGGGGGGCGCTAGGTGCTCTGATTGTTAATGGTTTTCGACTTCTAGTTGGGGAGACCTATGCGCTATTACTAGCGCCAATCTTGGCCTTAGGCCTCTATATGATGGTTAAGGGCCAACTCTTTGTGGTCCGGCTCCAGCATTTCCTAGGCGGGGCCATGATCTTGACGGCGCTAACTAGCCTACTGCATGTCAACCAATTTATCGGTCAGGAACCACTTCCGCAATCTATTTTCTCTATGACCTATCAAATTTTCCGTAATGAGATCTTGATGGGCCAAGTCCGCGTTCCAATGGGGGGCGGTATGCTGGGGGCTATGACCTATGCGACCTTTGGTTACCTCTTTGGTAAATGGGGCACCTACCTGCTGGTTGTCATCCTCTTACTAGCAGGATTCTCCCTCTTGCTCAATCTGCCATGGCAAGCTTGGCAGGGCTTGTTTGCCCGTATGTCGACAGGTCTTCAAGGTCTTAGCCGGCGCCTCTTTCCTCCAAGTCATGGGATAGAGGAAGAGCCAGCTAATCAAGATGCCTATTCAGAAGATGTCTGGGAAGCTACACCACAAGTTCCAAGCAAGCCATCTAGTCGTAAATTATCGCTGTCTGAGCGTTTCTTCGGCTTTGTCGAAGAGGAAGATCAAGAGCCGGGATTAGAGGATGCGGATCACAATCTGCCTAATCGCCTCAGACGCCGTCCACTAGCCAACTGGGATGAGGAGGAGACTAGTAGATCTCAGGCCCCTGTCTTAGTTTTAGATTATCTAGAAGGCCAAGACGCCCAAGAAGACACGGTGCCAATCGTTATAGCCAACGCGCATCAAGCAGAGGCGGACTGGGAGTCTGAAGACAATGTCTTCGATATAGAGCCAGATCCAGTATCAGATTTAGCGTCGGTTGAGCCAGAAATTGATCATAGCAAGCCACTAGCGCCAGCAGCAGATGCCGCTGCCGGCCATTGGCAGGCCCAAGCCCATGAACGAGCTGACTTAACACGGGATGACTTGGACAGCCAATTAGACCAAATGGCGGAACAAGAAGGGCCGCAGACACCAGTGGCCACTAAGAAACCGCGGGCTCATAAACCTTATCAACTGCCTGGTAAGAACCTACTTAAGAAAATTCCGCCTGTTGACCAGTCGGAAGAATACGCCCGTATTAACGAGAACATTGCCAAGTTAGAGCGGACCTTCGAAAGTTTTGGCGTTCAGGCCAAGGTGGTCAAGGCCAACTTAGGACCTTCCGTTACTAAGTATGAAATTCAGCCAGCCATCGGGGTCAAGGTCAGCAAGATTGTTTCCTTATCGGATGATATTGCCTTAGCACTGGCAGCTCGCGATGTCCGCATGGAAGCCCCAATTCCGGGCAAGTCCTTAATTGGGATTGAAGTACCCAACACCCAGGTTAGCCCTGTTTCCTTCTGGGAAATCATCGATGCAGCTCTGGAAAGCAAGCACATTTTGGAAGTGCCGCTAGGACGCGACATTTCGGGCGTGGTTTGCTTGGCTGACTTGAGCAAGATGCCTCACTTGCTGATTGCTGGGGCAACGGGTTCAGGTAAGTCGGTAGGGATGAACGTCATCATCACTTCCTTGCTTATGAAGGCTAAGCCAGATGAAGTTAAATTCCTCATGATTGACCCTAAGAAGGTTGAATTAACCATGTACGATGGGGTGCCTCATTTGTTGGCGCCGGTGGTGACCAATCCACGCAAGGCCGCCCAAGCCCTCAACAAAGTGGTTCAAGAAATGGAACGACGCTATGAACTCTTTGCCGCGACGGGTGTGCGGAACATTGATGGTTACAATGAACAAGTAGACAACTACAACAAGGAACAGGGGACTGGTTACGAAGCCATGCCTAAGATTGTGGTCTTCATTGACGAGTTAGCTGACCTGATGATGGTAGCTAGCAATGAAGTGGAATCGGCCATTATTCGTCTGGCCCAAATGGCGCGGGCGGCCGGCATCCACATGATTATTGCCACTCAACGGCCATCGGTCGATGTTATTACCGGGATTATCAAGGCCAATGTGCCGTCCCGTTTGGCCTTTGCTGTCTCCTCTAGTATTGATTCCCGGACTATCTTGGATAGTAACGGGGCGGAGAAATTATTGGGCCGTGGGGACATGCTCTTCCAGCCTATGGGTAAGAACAAGCCTGTCCGGGTCCAAGGGGCCTATATTTCTGACTCTGAAGTTGAGAAGATTACGGAATTTGTTAAGAATCAACAGGAAGCAGAGTATGATGAAACCATGATGGTATCCGATGATGAGACTGGCGGAGCAGCTAGTGCCTCTGATGATGAATACTTTGGTGAAGCAGTTGAGCTGATTCGTGGTCTTGAGACCATTTCAATCTCGCAATTGCAACGTAAATTCCGGATAGGTTATAACCGGGCTGCGCGTCTGATTGATGATTTAGAAGCCCAGGGATTTATTGGCCCACAAGACGGGTCTAAACCTCGTCAAGTTTTTGTTCAAGCAGACTAATTTTCGGTTGAAAAGGGCGCCAAAGGGCGTATACTTAAGAGTGTGTAAGTCATAAGTTTAAGGGAGGATATGTCATGTCAAAAACTATTATCATAGGGGGTTCTTTTGCTGGCTTAAGCTGTGCGCTCCAAGCCAAGCAACTCTACCCGGACATGGAAGTGCAAGTCTTCGATAGCCAAGAAACAGTGGGTTTCATTCCAAGTGGGATGAACCTAGTCCTCAATCATGAGGTAGACCATTTAGAAGCGGCTAGCTTTATATCGGAAAAAGAAGTGCGCGCGGCTGGCGTCCAACTCTATCTAGGCCATCAAGTGGTTGAAGTCGACATGAAAGCCAAGTGGTTACGAGTTAAGGATAAGAAGACCCAAGTGATTACAGACTATCCTTATGATCAGCTAGTCTTGGCCATGGGGTCTAAGCAAACCGGTCACTTAGTAGCCCATCTAGACCACCCCGCTATCATCTCGACCAAGGACATTGGGTCTGCCCACCATGCCTTAGAAGTCTTAGAAGACGCGGGGCATGTGGTGGTGGTTGGTGGGGGGCAAATCGGGATTGAAGCCTGTGAAGCCCTGGTTAACGCCAATAAGCAAGTGACTTTGATTGAAGCCAATGATAGCCTGGCTGAACGTTATTTTGATCCTGATTTTGTTGAAGAAATTGAAGCCGCTATTGAAATCGTGGGGGTAGACCTGCGCGTCGGAAGCAAGGTAGCTTCTGTTGAAACCGACCCGCTACGGGCCATCCTAGAAGATGGCGATGAAATCTATGCGGATGCCATCCTCATGGGGGTTAATCTCTTCCCTAATAGCAGCCTGGTGTCGGATCAAGTTGAGCTTAATCCAGACAAGACAATCTGGACCAGTCCTTACTTAGAAACTAGTGTGACCGATGTCTTTGCGGTAGGGGACCTGGTTCAAGTGCCTTATGCTGATCAAGGGCGTGACTTTATTGCCTTGGTTAATAACGCCATTCGTTCAGGTCAGATTGCAGCCTTCAACCTCAAGGAAAATCGCGTTAAGCAAGCCACTTCTCTTCGTGTCATTGGTTCACGTATCTTCAGCCAATATGTGGTCAGTGTGGCTAAGACTGAACATGAAGCCAATGGGACTAGTGCCCAACCGGCTCAGACCGTTACGGTTACAGCCGACTACTCCCTAACTGATTCAACCCCTGTTTATCTCAAGCTCATTACTGAGGCGGAGACAGGACGCATTCTGGGGGCCAAAATGCGCTCAGAATCTAATATTCTATCCTATGCTGACACGTTGGCCTTGGCAATTGGACAAGGCCTGACGGACCAAGAATTAGCCTTCCAAGACCGTCTCTATTATCCTTTAGAGACCGTCGCCAACCCTATTATTTACCGGGCTGCCTTGGAGTCTTATGCCCAACGGGTAGCAAAATAAGCAAAAGTAAGAAAGAGGTGACCTATGACTAGGCCAACCATTGAAAGTCTCGAGCTAGCGCCTTTTATTAAGGAAGCTCTCGGAGAACTGGGATTTTCCCGCCTAACGCCAGTGCAAGAGGCGGTCATTCCCTATGCCCTCAAAGGGCGCAACCTGATTGTCCAATCGCAAACGGGCTCAGGTAAGTCTCATAGTTTTTTGATTCCCATCTTCCAGCAACTAGACCCTAGCTTGGACCAAGTCCAAGTGGTGATTACAGCACCTAGCCGGGAATTGGCTACGCAGCTCTACCAAGCGGCCAAGCAACTGGCTAGCACAAGCCCAGAGCCTTTGCGGGTTGTTCATTATATGGGGGGGACAGACAAGCAACGTCAAGTGGATAAGTTGCAAGCAGGTCAACCCCAAGTTGTCATTGGGACACCTGGTCGTATCTATGACTTGATGGCTAGCCATGCCCTTCATGTTCAAACCGCCAAAATCATGGTAGTGGATGAAGCCGATATGACTATGGACTTAGGTTTCCTTCAAGTGGTCGATGATATTGCTTCTCGCATGCCAGAAGATTTGCAGTTAATGGTCTTCTCTGCGACTATTCCTCAGCAGCTTGAAGTTTTCCTCAACAAGTATGTGACCAACCCTGAATTCATTCAAATTGAACCTCAGGAGGTCTTAGCCAGCAAGATAGATAACTACTTGATTAATACCAAGGGGCGAGACCGCTCGGCCTTGGTCTACGATCTCTTAACCATGGGCCATCCTTTCCTAGCCTTGGTCTTCTGCAATACTAAGAAGTATGCAGCAGAATTGACCCAATACCTCAAAGAACGTGGCCTCAAGGTGGCCTCCATTCACGGAGATTTAACGCCACGAGAACGCAAACGGGTCATGCGTCAAATCAAGGACTTAGAATTCCAATATGTCGTCGCTTCTGACCTAGCTGCGCGCGGTATTGATATTCCGGGTATTTCCATGGTCATTAACACGGAATTACCTAAGGAGCTGGAATTCTTCGTGCACCGGGTAGGGCGGACAGGGCGTAATCAACTGGCCGGCACCGCCTATACCTTCATGACGCCGGATGACGATCGGGCGATTGTGGAATTAGAAGCCAAGGGCATTGAATTCCAACAGGTTGACTTAGTCAAGGGCGAAATCCGTCCTGTTCAGTCACGCCATCGCCGTGTAGAGCGGACGGATACCAAGCAGGATAAGGAAGATCCAACCGTAAGGGCCATGATTAACCGAAACAAGAAGAAGAAGGTTAAGCCTGGCTACAAACGTAAGCTCAATTACCAAATTAAGGAGCACCGTCAGAAGGAAGCACGTAAGCAGAAAAGGGCTGAACGGCGCCAAACTAGAAAAGCTTAATCGATAGAAGGGGAGACTAACCTAGTTAGTCTCTTTTGCTATGTATATTGATTTACAATATTGTATAGATACTTAGACTCAAGCTATTAATATGACGGACTTTATTACCTAATCGTATATTCATTCTCTTTAAAGATCTCGGATTATATACTTGTTTTATTT
>CAUUNL010000006.1:0-42147 GCA_963546405.1 Abiotrophia defectiva
AATAAGCTATAGGACAGCCTACATATTTTTACACAGGATTTTGGACTTGACTGGACAGCCTACATATTTTTACACAGGATTTTGGACTTGACTCCCTTTTAGTCGCTTTTGGACTCTTGACAGATCAGCTAGTGGTCCACTCGACGGAGTGGACCACTGGCTCATGGCTTTTGCGCCCTTTTAGTCGTTTTTGGACACTTACCGGCCTAGCTAGTGGTCCACTCGACCGAGTGGACCACTGGCTCGCGGATTGGGCTCTATTTTAGTATATTTTAGGCACTGCCCCCACAGCCTGGCTGCCACTCCCCTATTTATCTATTACATAGATAAATAGGGGGCAAGTCTCCCAAATTACGTGTCCAAAAGAGCACCATTTACACAAAAAAAGACGAGGACAAGTCCTCGTCTTAAAATTAATTAGCGTTCAAGGTCTACACGTTGGCTGACATAGTACATGATGACGGAGCCTAGTGTCAACATCACCAATTCGCTAGTGAAGAGTTGTGTGTAGGCTGCCCAGAAGCCAGCTTCTGCTACGCCTACCACCACCATTTCTAAGGCAATGACAAACATGGATAGGGAGAAGACCAGGGTCAAGACAGCGTAACGAATAATGGTTTGGGTCTTAGCGGATGCCCCTTTTGCAAAAAAGGCCACAACCAAGTCCCCAATCCAGCGTGCTAGCCAGAGGAAGAGTAAGGTCTGCAAGGAGCCGACGATCATGTCAACAGGTCCATATTGATAGGCGTTGACGATGAAGACCCCTAAGGTCAAGGCGTAGACATAGCGCTTGTTATAGAGACTGGTGAAGTTAAGCGTCTCTGCCAAGCGGAATTGAATCAAGCCAAAAGAATATGGCAGAGTCAAGAAAGTCAAAACGATATAGAGGCCGGCAACTAAGCCTGCGCGGGTCAGCTCACGGCTGTCCTTCCAGTTGGGCCAGCTTAGCCAACTAGGTTTAAGATGGTTATTCATATAAGTTCCTCCTTTGTAGTCCGGCTCAGGCCGACTAGTACTTACTGCGACCAAAGGATGCTAAGTGTCGCAGGGGGCTGTCCCATCATGACAGCGACCCTATCTAGTCTACCATTTTCTGGTAATTTTGCAATAGCTAATTGACACAATCTCCGTTATAATGTAGGTATCAATGCCCAAGGAGGAGTCATTATGCCCCATCTATACTTTGCCAGCCCCCTCTTCACCGAAATGGAGCGGACCTTCAACGCCCAAGTGGTTGCTAATCTACGTGCTCAAGTTCCTGACCTAACCGTCTTCCTGCCCCAGGAGCAAGAAGCCATTAACGATAAAAATGCCTATGCCGATTCCCAAATGATTGCCCGCTACGATACGGAAGCCGTCCTCAAGAGCGACGTGCTGGTGGCCGTCCTAGATGGTCAGATTATCGACCCAGGCGTAGCCTCTGAAATCGGCATTGCCTATCAAGCTGGCATCCCAATTGTGGGCCTCTATACCGATGTCCGCCAACAAGGGGGCAGTCACCCTGAAAAACTCAAGGCCTTGCAAGAGGTAGCCGAGTCTCAATTTAGCTATGTCAATCTCTACACGACCGGTCTCATTAAGCTAAGAGGCGAGATTGTGACGGCTTCTGCTGATCTGCCGGCTGCTGTCCAACGTCAACTGGCTCAAGTTGCCAAATAAATGAGCCAAGCCTGCTAAAATATGGTATGATAGTAGGGTATGCGTCAAGCTGACTTGACCCAACATGAACCAAGGAGGAAACACTTAAATGATCAACGTTTCAAACGTGAGCTTACTCTTTTCAGATCGTAAATTATTCGACGATGTGAATATTACCTTCACCCCTGGCAACTGCTACGGGGTCATTGGGGCCAACGGGGCAGGTAAATCTACCTTCCTGAAGATCTTGGCCGGCGATATCGCGCCAACTACCGGGAATGTCTCCATGGATCCCCATGAGCGCCTGGCAGTCCTCAGCCAGAACCACTATGGTTTCGAAGACTTCACCGTTATCGAGACCGTGATGATGGGCCACAAGGAACTCTATGACATTATGAAAGAAAAAGACGCTATCTACGCTAAGGAAGACTTCAGCGATGAAGACGGTGTCCGCGCCGGCGAACTGGAAGCTGCCTTTGCTGAAATGGGCGGTTGGGAAGCTGAAGCCGAAGCTAGCAACATGCTGCAAGGCTTAGGTCTTGGCAAGGACCTTCACTACAGCTACATGCGCGAGCTGATTGAAGCCGACAAGATTAAGGTGCTCTTGGCCCAAGCCCTCTTTGGCAAGCCAGACAACTTGCTCTTAGACGAGCCGACTAACGGTCTGGACGCAGCCGCTATCGAATGGCTGAGCGACTTTATCTTGAACTTCCCTAACACGGTCATCGTGGTTTCCCACGACCGTCACTTCTTGAACACGGTCTGCACCCACATGGCCGATGTGGACTTTGGGAAAATCAAGCTCTATGTCGGTAACTACGACTTCTGGCTCCAATCCAGCCAATTGGCTGCTAAGATGGCCGCTGACCAAAACGCTAAGAAGGAAGAGAAGATTAAGGAACTCCAAGCCTTCATCGCCCGCTTCTCAGCTAACGCTTCTAAATCCAAACAAGCGACTTCCCGTAAGAAGATGCTGGATAAGATTACCCTGGATGACATTCAACCGTCCTCCCGTCGTTACCCATTCGTAGGCTTCACGCCAGAACGCGAAATCGGGAATGACTTACTACGGGTAGAAGGCCTCAGCAAAACCATCGATGGTGAGAAAGTCCTAGACAACATCACCTTCACTCTCCGTCGTGATGACAAGGTGGCCTTCCTCAGCCGTAACGACATCGCCCTCTCTGCCTTCTTCGACATTATCATGGGCAAGATGGAAGCTGACAGCGGTAGCTTCGAGTGGGGTGTGACCACTAGCCAAACCTACCTACCTAAGAACTCTGGCGACGAATTTGACGGCGTGCACTTAACGATCGTGGACTGGCTCCGTCAATACGCTAGCAAGGAAGAGAGCGACAACACCTTCTTGCGTAGCTTCTTGGGTCGTATGCTCTTCTCTGGTGAAGACGTGATGAAGGAAGTCAATGTCCTATCCGGGGGCGAAAAGGTTCGCTGTATGTTATCTAAGATGATGCTGTCTAAGGCTAACGTCTTAGTATTGGATCAACCAACCAACCACTTGGACTTGGAATCCATTACCGCACTTAACGACGGCCTGATTAAGTTCAAGGGCGCCATCCTCATGGCTTCCCACGACTACGAGGTCCTCAACACCACCTGTAACCGGGTCATCGAGTTGACGCCTAACGGGGCCTTCGACCGCATTGACACCACCTATGAAGAATACTTGGAAAACAAGGACGTGCAACAACGCGTTAATGACTTGTACCAAGGGAAATAAAGCCACAAAGAACCCCGGCTGACACAGTGTGTCAGCCGGGGTTTCTTGTCATCTCGAAGGCGCCCAACCAGAGCCACTAATTACCCATCATACGCCTTAAGAACTCAATACCTTATCTAGAGCGCACAATCTGCCCATCCTCTAGCACAAATACCGCATCATAGCGATGAGCACTCGCTTCATCTGAGTGATGAGAGATGTGTAACAAGGTGAGCGTAGGCCAGCCTAACAAGAGATTTTCTGCTTGCTTAAATGACTCTGGATCCAAGGCGGATAGGCCCTCATCCACAATTAAGATCGGCTTATGTTGCAAAAGTGCTCGGATTAAGGCGATACGTTGCTTCTGTCCGCCCGACAAGGCACTTTCTTCATTATATTGCTCTTGCTTAAGATGGCTCACGTCAGGGAAGCGGTCGCCTAACCCGAATGCTTGAATGAGTCGCATGACTTCTTCTTCATCACACATCTGACGTAGCGTAATGTTATCCCACATACTCCCCCATAACATCTGAGCTTTTTGTGGTACATAGGCAATGTAATGTTGAATTTGCTCGTAGGTCAACTGGTCTAAGGAACACTTATCTAACAAGACCGTCCCTGTAGGAGCGATTACGTCCCCTGTCAAAAGAGCCACTAAGCTGGTCTTTCCAATACCGCTTTTCCCCGTTAATAAGTAGCGCTTACCTGGTTGAAGGGTTAGGTTAAGCCCTTGGAAGAGTGGTGGCTGTTCAAGCTGGCGCACTGCCACCACAGGTTGATCAGCTGAGCATTCAACCACGACCGTTTCCATGACTGGTTCCTGCTCGAGCTGATGCTTGGTATCTTGTATCGCTGATAAGTCGCTCAAAGCACTAATCAACAGCTGAATAGGCAATACCAATTCGAGCGAAATACTATATATAGACGTCAGCCCGCCAACGGTCAACTTCCCCTCCAATACTTGAAGCCCACCAATCCACAAAATTACTAACGTCGTTGCGTAAAACCCTAATCCTGCTAAGACATTCACGAGTGCACTATAGGATGCTTTCGTATTAACCATACGATTTATGTCAGCGTAGTCACGGGTCAAATCTTCTGCATATTCCCGTTCGCTTTGGTGGTTACGCAGGAGACCGAAATTCTGTAAATAATTAACGAACCGCCGGCTATAAGCTGATTTACGGAACAGATAGTCTTGCTCTATTCTGGCTCTTATCCGTTTGAACAATAGCGGTAGCACAAGTGGAAGCACAGAGGCAATGAAAATCCATAAAGCCGTCACCCAGTTTAGACTGATCAAAGCGACAGCAGCAATCAAAAATGAGATTGACCCTTGGTAAACGGATAAGAGCGTATCATAATGTAGGCTCTTGACCTCTTCAATATCATTCGTCACTTGTGAGAGGTAGTGGCCCACATCTTGTTCAACCGCTCGTGGTCTCAATGCCAAAATGCGTGATAGCAAGGTTCCATGCAATCTAAATCCTTGACTATTTAGGTAGCGAGCGTTCAAAACTTGTCTCCCATATTCAACCAATAACATCCCCAAAATAATGAAGGCTGTCACCATTATCTGATAAGAGAACTGCCCGTAATCTTGCGCGACTATTGCATTAAGAATGTACTGAATACGGTAATTGAATACAATATTAAGCACTGCTACTAACGTGATACAAACTAAGGTCGACCATAAATACTTATGTTTCATTTTGTCCCCCTCTTGTGATGGCTCGATGTATCAGGTGGCAGATATTTTTTGTGGTAAGACCCACTGAGTTTAATTCTCTCTCCCATTCTAATATAACACATAGTTTTTTATCGCTTTGGTTAACTAAAATATATGAGGCATAGTTTTTTTATATTTAACCAGTCAACATGTCTACTAGAAAAAAAGAGCTCGGTTTAATTATACCTGTTAAGGTTATATCTATCAATCTTGGCCACACAATCGCCTATATGCAATACACATTTATAATACAGTGTCAAAATTAACCAGTCACGCCTAACTGCCCTCTTCTTTTCCCCACAAAGAAAAGTCCCAATATATCATATATGATATATTGGGACTTTTTCATTTCTAACGATAGAAGCCTTGCTCTGGGTCATAAGGATGCCAGAGGTCGGAACGAATCTGGTTGAAGGCCTCGTAAACCCGTTGGGACAGGCGGCCTACTTGGTCGAAGCGCGCATCATAGTCATTCCAGGAGTTGGTATAGACGGCAATGGAATAGCTGCCGTACTGGGTCACGAAGGTGGCCACGTCATTTTGCTCTGGGGCCCCAAGACCTGACTTGTTCCAGGAATCTGTCTCATAGAGATAGGTCCGTAGGAAGGAATGGCTGTTGAGTCGCAACTTGTCAATGAGCATGGAATCCCAAGGCTCGCCATTAAGCTCATGGTTGGCGAGCTTGGCGAAAAGCCGCGCCGCATTATCGGGCGTGGTCTGGAAGCGCCCATTATCATTCTGGTAGTACTTACCTTCCAGATAGGTATCCAACATGCCCAACTCATGGGCGTGCTGGGTCACGATACCCCCGCCACCCACGGCTTCAATCAGCATATTAGCCGCCGTGTTATCACTATAGATAGCCACATAGTCCACTAACTCATCTAGGCTATAGACCGTTCCCGCCGGTGTCTCATTAATATGGCCGGCACCTGGCACAATGTTAGAACCTTCCATGGCCATGGTCTGGCTTGGCTGGAGCTTGCCTTCCTTGTACTGGCGGTATAGTTCGGTCAAGACATAGATTTTCTGCGTGCTGGCTGGGAAGAAGATTTGATTATCCACATCCACTTGGGCCATGGTCTCATTATCGACGAAGGAAGCCCCCGCCATAATGCCCATACTGTCGATTTCCTCGCGCATGATTTGCTGGACGGTGTCAATGAGCTTACGTTCGCTATAGTTGGTTAAGACATAGTCTTGATAGGTCAAATCCTGACGAATCCAGCCCAAGTCTTGGTAGCCAATGGCCACATGGAGCCAGGTCTGGTTATCGACTACCGCTTCCTCGGTCACTTCCATCGGAATGTCCGCATACTTGTTGGTATTTGCTAGGAAGTAGGAGTTAGGCTGGCCTGGGAAGTTGGACAGTAAGAGCCCATCTCGGCCGCGGTTGAGAATGGAATAACGAATGGACTGGCGGTCCACGTAATACATCGGTTCACTCTTAGCCTTGAGGTAGACAAAGCGGGCTTGGTAACTCGGCACGAAGGACTGGATAAAGGTCGCCTCATCAGCCCGTAGGCGAGCCGTTTCCTTGTCGATGGTTGCCTGCTGATCTAGGCGGCCATCCTTATAGTAGGTCCACTCACTACCAGGCTGGCCAACCCAGCCCGTATAAGGCCGGCCATGGCGATAGAGGTATTCCTCCTGCTGCTGGCCCCAATACCAGGCAAAGCCATTGGCATCCGTATCGGTTACCTGACGAACCCGCCGGGCGAAGGAGGTCTCAGTACGCTTATCTAATTCTTGCTTAGTAAAATACTGGGCGCTAGGCGCTTGGTTTTCAGGTTGAATGTCGACCTGACGCAGGTCCTCAACCAATACCTCCCGCTGGGGATCCAGATCCACCGTATAGGTATCCACCCAGTTGGCCGCCCGCGCCAAGTGCGAGCGCTCGGTCGATTGCTTCATTTGCGGCATGAGCCAGAGGAAAAAGGCCGCTGCCACTAGCACCAGACTTGCTACCAAGCCCAGAGCTAATAGATAGTAATGCTTATAGGAACCAGGCGTCTGCTCTGTCCGCGTCTTCTTAGGCGCTTTCTGGCCCTTAGGATTGGAACGGTACTGAGCCCGTGTTGGTTGACTCAAGCTGGCTGCCCCCCTTCTTGATTAGTTGGCGTAATCACAAAGCGGAAGCGTGGCAGAAAGTGTTGGAAGAGGGCCTCAGTGTAGGCTAAAGTCGGCATCATGACTTGGAAGTCCGGATAGGAGAAGCGTTCCCGTAAGGCAATCTCATCCGCCCCCTGGTTGACGGCACTGGACACGATATAGGCGTCATAGTCTAACTCGGTCAGGCCACCCCCTTGGTCAGCATACCACTGGCCAGCTACTAGGCGGAAGATATAGTCTTCCTCTAGGCTTTCCCGAAGGGCATCTTGGTCGATATCAGGGTCTTCCTCTGTCATTTCCTTAAGTTGGCTGTAGACGGTCGTTGCCATATCTTCAGCATCTAGAACATATTGAGCCGTTTCCGCAATATAAGAGGCTAGGAAAGGCAGGATATGTTGATAGAAGCGGGTCTGGATCTGACTTTGGCGGAAGAGGTCCATGGCATAGTGCTTGAGGTCGGTCAGGTTACTGACCCCTTGTAAGCCCAATTCTGCCACCTGTTGGTCCGTCAGGCTGGCCTCTGGTTGAGCTAGCTCAGGATAGGCTTGCTTAGCGACTTGATGGATAAAGACGCGGGCCACCTCTTCCCAAGAAGGTAAATGGATATCAAAGTAATAGTCTGGTACCTGCAAGGCAGTGATTGGCAGGTAATGACTGACTTGGTTCATGGCTAAGTCTCCTCTGTTCTGAATTCACTTTACCATTGTGGCAAATTTTCCCGGATTTAGCAAGGATTTTTGACTAAAAAGGCCGGTCAATCGCCCCATTAAGGGACTAAGGGCAGGCCATGTTTGGCTCCTAAGTCTTCTTGACCCACAATTTGTTTCTAACTGAGCACGTAATTTTGCTGACTCAGACCCTATTTATCTATGTAGTAGATAAATAGGGTAAGCAAAAACCTAGCCACTGCATGGCTAGGTTTTACTGGTTAGCTTATTAATGAAGCACCTTATTCAGGAAGCTTTGGGTCCGTTCATGGCTAGGATGGCTGAAGAGTTCTTCAGGCGCGCCTTCTTCGACGATAAAGCCACCGTCCATGAAGATGACGCGGTCGGCCACTTCGCGGGCGAAGCCCATTTCGTGCGTGACCACAATCATGGTCATACCGTCTTCGGCTAAGCGCTTCATAACGTCTAGAACATCGCCGACCATCTCAGGGTCCAGGGCAGAAGTTGGCTCATCGAAGAGCAGGACATCTGGTTGCATGGCCAGGGCCCGGGCAATGGCCACCCGTTGCTTTTGCCCCCCGGATAGGGAATTAGGCGCTACATGGGCCTTGTCGGCCAAGCCAACTGACTCTAAGAGATAGAGGGCTAGGGACTCGGCTTCAACCTTGGATAGGCCCTTGAGTTCCATAGGCGCTAGGGTGATGTTGTCCAAGACACTTAAGTGTGGGAAGAGGTTGAAGTGTTGGAAGACCATGCCAATATTCTGGCGAATCTTGTTGATGTCTTCCTTAGGATCGGTAATGTCCACCCCATCCACGAAGACCTTGCCCCCGTTAATTTCTTCCATACGGTTGAGGCAGCGTAACATGGTAGACTTACCAGAACCGGAAGGGCCGATGACACAGACTACTTCCCCCGGTTGAATGGTCAAGTCGATAGACTTAAGCACCACATTATCGCCGTATTGTTTCTTAAGTCCGCGAACCAGGACTTTTGGCATTTCTTGGCTGAGTTCTGTCATCTTACTTCCCTCCTTCTAAACGTTTGGATAGGCGTGTTAAGGCCGTAATGACAATCAGGTACATGAGACCGACAATCAACCACATAGAGCCAGATTGGTAGGTACGGGCGATAATGACGCTCCCGGTTTGGGTCAATTCGACCAAGCCGATAACCGACAGAATTGAAGTATCCTTAAGGGTAATGACGAATTGGTTGATGAAGGATGGGATCATGAGCTTAATGGCTTGAGGCAGGATAATCTTCTGCATGGTCTTACCATAGGAGAGCCCCAGACTGCGGCTAGCTTCCATCTGACCCTTGTCAATAGCTTGAATCCCCCCGCGGACAATTTCCGCCACATAGGCCGCCGCGTTGAGACTCAGGGTGGTAATCCCGGCCACTGCCGAGCTGAAGCGCACGCCCGTCATTTGCGGAATCCCGAAGTAGATGAAGAAGGATAGGACAATCAAAGGCACCCCACGCATGAGGTCGACATAGACCGCGGCAATCCCACTCAACCAAGGGTTGACTTGAACTCGCAAGAGGCCCAGGATAATCCCTAAGATCAGGGCCAGGGCTACTGAGATGAAGGCAATCCACAAGGTGGTGCCTAAACCTGACAAGAGGGCTGGCCCATTCTCAGCCAGTTGACCGAAGAAGGAGTTTTGAGCGTTGGCTTCCGCATCCTCCCCAATATACTTATCTAAAATACTTTGGTACTTACCAGAAGATTTGAGGCTAGCCAAGCCACGGTTGAAGGCTGCCAAGAGCTCAGCATTCTTGCCTTTTTTAACCGCGAAACCGGTTTGGCTGGTTTCTAATTTTTCGCCAATGAGCTTGAGGCGGAGATTCCCGTTCTTAATGGCATAGGCAATAACGGGCGCGTCTTCAATGGTCGCGTCACTGTTACCCGTTAAGACATCTTCATACATATTAGCCGAATCCTTGAAGGTCACCACGGTGAAGCTGTAATCATCCTTCAGCTTGTTAGCTAAGTCAGCTCCGGCAGTCCCGGTTTTAACCGCGATTTTCTTGCCGCGCAAGCCTTCTAGATCCGTGATCTTGCTGTCAGCGGCTACCGCGAATTGGAGACCGGACTCATAGTAGTTATCGGAGAAGTCGAAGCTGGCCTTACGAGCATCGGTAATGGTCATACCGGCAATGGCGCCATCTACTTGGTCACTCTCCAGGGCCTGAACGGCCGCAGCAAAGCCCAGGGGCTTGATTTCATAGGTGAAGCCTTCGGCTTCCGCAATGGCTGCTAACAAGTCCATATCAATCCCCACATAGTTGCCTGAGGAGTCTTGGAATTCGAAGGGCGCAAAGGTGGTGTCCGTCGCAATCACATAATGTTCAGCGGCTTTGACGCTTGGTACTTGTATGCCTAAGAAGACCACCAAGACTAGCATGAGCCTTTTAATCATATCTTTCATAAACTGGTTCACTCCTTTTATATACTCCAACAGTATAGAGGACGGTCCCAGACATTGCAAGGAAGAGGTAACAAGTTATGTTAGATAATGTGACATAACTTGTCCCTTAAAGGTCTTTCTGGAACCAGGCCACATCCTGCCAGGCATCAAACTTATAGCCCACCTTCTCGAATAAGGCCACTTGATGATAGCCCTGCTTGAGGTGGAATTCTACGCTGCCTTCGCCAGGATAGGCCACACATGCGGTCACCCGCCGAATGCCCTGTTGGCGTAAGGCCTCTTCTAGGGCCGCATAGAGCTTAGCCCCTATGCCCTGACCCCGGACCGAGCGTTTGAGATAGACAGAGACTTCGGCCACATACTGGTAGGCTGCTCTGGGGTGGAAGGCCGAGCTATAGGCATAGCCAACTACTTCCCCCTCCAATTCCGCCACCAAGTAGGGATAGTGGGCCAGGGTCTGCTTAATCCGCTGACGAAAATCTGACACAGAGGGGACTTCATACTCAAAGGAAATCACTGTCCGCTCCACATAAGGCCGGTAAATGGCTCTCAGGCTTGGGGCATCTTGTGGGTTGGCGGATCGAATCACGATTGACATGGCGGACATCCTTTCTGCGCTCTCTGGCTAAAGTTCCTTCTATTGTGCCATCCAGACCCCTTAAATGCAAGCCAAGTGGCCTCAGCTTACACAATAGTAAACTGGCTGTAACCAAAAAAGGCTGAGATTTCAATCTCAGCCTTAAAAGCTAGCTTAACGGGCTTGCATCCAGCGTTGGAATTGCTCATCGCTGGCATAGACATAGTGGCCCTCTGCTACTTGATGTTGACTTAGGGGCGCATCAGTTGCCTCATGTTGATAAGGCTGACGCACACGCGTGCTCTCACTAATTGGGTCCGGTTGAGGGACCGCTGATAGGAGGGAGCGGGTATATGGGTGGACAGGTGAATGATATAGATCGTGGGCTGGACCTACTTCAACGATTTTACCTGCGTACATCACCGCAATGCGGTCACTAATGTACTTGACCATGGACAGGTCGTGGGCGATGAAGAGATAGGTCAGGCCGCGTTCCTTCTGCAGGCGTTTGAGCAAGTTAACCACCTGGGCTTGAATGGACACGTCCAAGGCCGAAATGGGCTCATCGGCAATAATGAAGCGTGGCTTGAGCGCCAAGGCCCGGGCAATCCCTAAGCGTTGGCGTTGGCCCCCAGAGAACTCATGGGCATAACGGTTGGCATGCTCGCGGTTGAGACCGACTGCTTCCAGTAATTCGGCAATGCGGTCTGCCCGCTCCTGCTTATTACGATAGAGGCCGTGAATATCGAAGCCCTCGGCAATAATTTCCCCGGCGGTCATCCGCGGGTTGAGGGAAGCATAAGGATCTTGGAAGATCATTTGCACGTCGCGAGCGAAGGCTTGACGTTGAGCCTGAGACTTAAGGTCTGATACCGGCTTGCCGTCAAAGATGATTTGACCATCGGTGATGTCATAGAGGCCAATAATGGAACGGCCCGTCGTGGACTTACCACAACCTGATTCCCCAACCAAGCCTAGGGTCTCCCCTTCATAGACATCGAAGCTAATGCCGTCAACGGCCTTAATAGGCGCTGACTTCTTGCCAAAGTGTTGGACTAGGTTTTGAACTTCTAATAACTTCTTAGGCATGTGGCACCTCTTCTCTACGCGCTTGATAAGATTCAATCCGGTGGCGAATGACCTCAGGTAGTTCTACCTTAGGCGCCTCAGGATGGAGTAGCCAAGTTTTGGCATAGTGGCCAGGACTCACTTCATAGAAAGGTGGCTCTGCCTTGTAATCAATGGCCAGGGCATAAGGGTTACGTGGCGCAAAAGCGTCCCCTAGTGGCGGATTAATCAAGTTAGGTGGTGCACCTGGAATGGTATAGAGCTCCTCGCTATCTTCACTATCCAAGTCTGGCATAGAGCCCAATAGGCCCCAAGTATAAGGATGTTTAGGATTATAGAAAATGTCATGAGAAGAGCCATACTCGACGATTTGGCCGGCATACATAACCGCCACGCGGTCGGCCACATTGGCTACTACACCCAAGTCGTGGGTGATAAAGATAATGGCATTGCCGTTCTTCTCTTGAATTTTCTTCATGAGTTCCAGGATTTGCGCCTGGATAGTCACGTCTAAGGCGGTGGTTGGTTCATCCGCAATCAAGATCTTAGGCTCAGCTGCCAAGGCAATGGCGATGACCACCCGTTGTCGCATGCCACCAGAGAACTCGTGAGGATACTGCTTGAAACGACGTTCTGGATCTGGAATCCCTACTTCTGCTAGGAGCTCAATAGCCCGTTGCTTAGCAGCTTCCTTGCTGACCCCTTTCTTGTGGGTCAGGATCACTTCCATGATTTGCTTCCCTACTCGCATGGTAGGGTTGAGGGCCGTCATAGGGTCTTGGAAGATCATGGCGATTTCATTACCGCGGATACTTTCCATTTCCCGTTCAGATAATTTGAGCAGGTCCTTGCCCTCGAAGAGAATTTGGCCATCTTCATAACGTCCAGCAGGCTGCGGAATAAGGCGCATCAAGGCATTAGAGGTTACACTCTTACCTGAGCCGGACTCCCCTACAATAGCCAGGGTCTCACCCTTGGCCAAGGTGAAGTCGACACCCCGTACTGCCTGTACCAGGCCGGCATAAGTCTTGAAATTAATGCGGAGATTCTTTACTTCTAACAATGGTTCAGTCATGAGATCTCCCTACTTTCTTAATTTTGGATCCAAGGCATCCCGCAAGCCATCGCCAATGGTATTGAAGGCGAAGATGGTAATGGAGATGAGCAAGGCTGGGAAGACAAGACGCCATGGCGCTGTTGCCAAGGCTTCGTTCCCTTCGGAGGCCATGGTCCCCCAGCTGGCCATAGGTTGGGTAACCCCCAAACCAAGGTAGCTTAGGAAGGACTCGGTAAAGATTGCCCCCGGAATTGATAAGGTCATGGTCACGATGATGCCACCCAAGGCATTTGGAATCAAGTGGCGACGGATTAAGTGCCAGGTGCTAGCCCCCAAAGTCCGAGAAGCTAAGACATACTCCTGGTTCTTAATAGATAGAACTTCCCCCCGCACAATCCGGGCCATACGTACCCAACCAGTCAAGGATAGAGCTACAATCATCGGTAATAAGCCCTTGTCTAGGACCACCATGACCAGGACCACGACCAAAAGATAAGGTAGCGCGGTTAAGACGTCGGCAATCCGCATCATGACATCGTCCACACGTCCACCTAAGACGCCGGCTGTTGCACCCCAGAGGACGCCGATTACTAGGTCAATGACCGCCGCAATCAAGCCGATGAAGAGGGAGATGCGAGCACCCACCCAGACACGGACGAAGACATCCCGTCCCAGGTTGTCGGTCCCGAAGAGATAGGTAGCATTAGGCGCCGTATTATAGGAGCCTGTTTGATCACTAAAGCTGATTGGCCAGAACATAGGGACAAAAATGGCCAAGAGGGCAATGACTATCAGCAAAGCCACACTGAAGAGGGCCAGCTTGTTGCGGGCAAAGGTATGGAAGACTTGGCCCCAGAAGGAAGTGGTTTTCTGACTTAAAACGTCGGTCTGGTCTTCTTTGATCCCGACCAACTCAAAATCTTGGGCTGTATATTCTACTTGGCTCACGCTGACTCGCCTCCTTCTAACTTAATGCGTGGATCAATCCACATATAGACAATATCCACCACTAAAACTGCAAATAAGAGCAGGATGGAATAAAAGACCGTGGTCCCCATAATGACCGTGTAGTCACGGTTGGTAATGGACTTAACGAACTGGCCACCCAAACCTGGAATGGCGAAGATGTTTTCGACAATGAAGGAACCTGTGACAACCCCAGCCAAGAGTGGCCCTAAGTAGGACACAACTGGCAAGAGGGCATTCCGCAAGGTATGCTTGAAGACAATCTTCCACTTGCTGAGGCCTTTGGCCTTGGCTAGCTTGACATACTCGGACGTATTCTGTTCCAACATACTAGAACGGGTTAATTTGGCAATATTCCCCATGAAGCCCAAACCGAGCGCCACAGATGGTAGAATGGTGTAGTTGAATCCTTTCCAACCAGACACTGGGAACCAGCCCAATTGTACGGCGAAGAGGTATTGGATTAAGCCCGCCAAGATAAAGGAAGGCACAGAAATCCCTAGTACCGCCACTACAGTCGCGGCATAGTCGCGCACCTTGTTATGGTAGGTGGCAGAAATAACCCCTAAGGTTGTCCCCAAACCGACGGCAATGACCAAGGCTTGCATCCCTAGGGCTAAGGATACTGGGAAGCTCGAAAAGATGATATCGTTGGTTGAACGGCCCCGGTACTTCATGGAATAACCGAAGTCGAACTTGAGAATGCCCACTAGGTAATCTCTGAACTGGATATACCAAGGGTTGCTCAGGCCATACTGCTTGTTGAGCTGGGCTTGAATGTTAGCCGGCAATGCCTTCTCGCTGGCAAATGGGTTCCCTGGTGCAATTCGCATCAGGAAGAAGGTCAAAGTGATAATACAGAATAGGGCAATGACCATATAAATTAGGCGCTTGAAGATATATTTGCGCATGTCTACTCCTCCTCTAATAATTTAAGGGCGGGGGATCAGTATAAACCCGACCTCTTATTTGCTACTTCTATTCTCTCATTAAAATCACGACTTAAGATTTGATTTACTAAGCGTGAGGATGACTCTCTGTCAGCTTTTTCGCCCCCATAGCTGACAAAGCATCACACGAAAGATTAAAAACACATGAATTAATTTTAATCTTAAATTCACCACTTGTCAATATTTTTTCCGACAATGAGCGTTTTCATGACACAAAAATATCCCCTTGCTAAGCAAGGGGATACTAGGAATCAGCCCTAATTCATGGAGGACTATTCTACCTCTAAGTATTTCAAGTCAATCTTACCAAGTGGCGAAGTTGCTAAGCCCTTGATGTTGTCTTTCTTAACACTTACTTGAGTGTAGTCATAGATTGGAATAACTGGCATTTCGTCCATTAAGACTTTTTCAGCCTTCTTCAGAGTTTCTAAACGTTTGTTAGCGTCAGTTTCTTTGGCTGCTTCTTCTAGGTACTTAGCGTAGTCTGCATTTTCCCAACCAGTGTAGTTGTTACCTGCATCAGCGCTACGGTATTGATCTAAGAAGGTTAAGGCATCGTTGAAGTCACCAGACCAACCTAAACGCGCTACTTGGAAGTCACCAGTCTTGAGACGATCTAAGTAAACTTGGAACTCAGAGTTGTCCAATTCTACCTTGATCCCTAAGTTCTTAGACCAACCTTCTTGGATGTATTGAGCGATGGCTGCGTGAGCTTCACTGGTGTTCATAGAAATCTTAACAGTCAATTCACTTGGGTCCTTGAGGCCTAATTCTTGTAAACCTTTAGCCAAGTATTCTTTGGCGCCTTCATAGTCGGCATCCTTGAAGTAGTTAGCGTCTGCTTCGAAGCCAGTAACTGAGGCTGGCACAATACCCTTAGCAGGTTTTTGTTCAGCCTTGGTAATGTTAGTTACCAAGCCTTGACGGTCAATAGCTAAGGCCAAAGCCTTACGGATATTGACATTAGACATTACAGAGTCCTTGGTGTTGAATTTGTAGACGTAGATAGCTGACTGTGGTGTAACTTTAAGAATCCCTTGTTTCTTGAAGCCTTCAAAAGAATCTAAAGACAAGGTCCCGAATGGTGCGCTGACGAAGTCAATCTCACCAGATTGGAACATCTTAGTAACCGTTGCATCAGACTCCACGATTTGCGCGTTGACACGGTCAACCTTGACATTGTCCTTATCCCAGTATTGGTCATTCTTTTCTAAGGCTAGGTCCGCGTTGTGGTTCCACTCAGCTAACTTGAAGGCCCCGTTAGTGACATACTTGTCGCTTAAGTCGTCAGCCCAGTCAGCGTTAGCTTCTACCACCTTCTTGTTAACAGGTGCAAATGCATAGAAAGAAGTTAAGCTTAAGAAGTAAGCAGTTGGGTTGACCAACTTCACTTCTAAGGTAGTATCATCAACCGCTTTGACCCCAACTTGGTCTGCGCTACCTTTGCCTTCGTTGTAGGCTTGTGCCCCCTCAATGACGAAGAAGAGCCCTGCGTAGTCAGCCCCTGTTTCAGGATTGATGACACGTTTCCAAGCATATTCAAAGTCACCTGCAGTAACAGGGTCGCCGTTAGACCATTTAGCATCTGAACGTAATTTGAAGGTATAGGTCTTGCCATCTTCGCTGACTTGCCAAGATTCGGCCACACCAGGCACTTGGCTCTTGAAGTCTTGCGATTCACGGGTCAAACCTTCAAAGACGTTATGGATGATGTTCCCGCTTGGCGCATCAGACGCTTTGGCTGGGTCGATGCTTGCCATTTCTGAGGAAACAACAGTGTTGACTTCTTTACCTTGAGCGTGTGCCGGCAAAGGTGTTGGTAAGCTTGCAGCCAAGGCTAAAAAGGCAGCGCCGGCTAACAAGGATTTCTTGAGTACTTGTTTCATAAGTATCCTCCTTAGTAAAATTAAAATCACATGAGTTAATTTTAAGGGAACTCTGAATAAATGTCAATGCTTTTTTAATAGCAAAGCAAAAGCCCCCTTGCTAGGCAAGAGAGCTTGATCAATTAGTTGTTAAATGGCGATGGCTCATAGAACACCTGATGGAGATAAAGGCCCTGTGGCGGCGCCGTTGGACCTGCTTCCTTGCGGTTCTGAACCTGGATTAAACGTTCCAGCTCATTGACAGGACGCAGCCCATCCCCGATTTGCAGACTAGTCCCGACCAGAATTCGAATCATATTATAGAGGAAACCTGTCCCCTGGAACTGGAAGACCAATTCTTGCTGGTCCTGATCTTGCCAGACTCGGGCCAGATGAACGGTCCGCACCTTGTCTTCCTTATCAGTCTTAGTCGAACAGAAGCTAGTGAAGTCATGGGTTCCCACCACGGCCTCCAGGGCTTGATTGATTCGGTCTAAGTCATAGCGATAGGGATGGTGGAGACTGTAGAGGCGTTTGAAGGGATTGGCATAGGGCCCCACATCTACCCGATAACGGTACTCCTTACCCACAGCATGGTAGCGAGCATGGAAATCATCGGCCACCCGGGCCACTGCTACTACCTTAATCGCCGGATCCAAGAGAGCATTGAGTGCTCTTTGCATGGCTTGTTGAGGCATATGGGCAGGATAATCAAAATGTACTACCTGGCCCAAGGCATGGACACCTGAATCAGTCCGGCCTGACGCCACCGTAGGAATGGTCACACCTTCTGGGCACTTGGCCATTTTGATTAGAGCCGCGTCTAGATTGGCCTGAATAGAAGGGCCATTGGGCTGAACTTGATAGCCGACGAAGCGACTCCCGTCATAAGCGAGTTGAATGGCATAACGTGGCATGGTCTCACCCCACTGGCCAGAAACGGCTAGCTAACAAGGCTAAGGTCAGGACTAGCAAGGCCCAACGCACTTGTCTATCAGCTGGGCTGTAGGCCAACTGGCGATACTTGGTACGGCCTTCTGCTCCGCGATAGCCCCGCGCCTCCATGGCGGTTGCCATTTCTTCGGCCCGGTTGAAGGCAGAGATGAAAAGGGGCACCAAAATTGGTACGACAGCCTTCATTCTCTGCATAAGACTACCTTGATCGAACTCTACCCCACGCGAGCGTTGGGCGTTCATGATTTTCTGGGCTTCATCCATGAGGGTTGGCACATAACGCAAGGCGATAGCCAGCATGAGAGCCAACTCGTGGGCAGGGAAGCCAAAGCGAGTCAGGGGCCGCAAAAGATGTTCAATCCCGTCCGTTAGCTCCAGGGGCGCCGTCGTTAAGGTTAGGATGGTGGACATCATGATAATGAGGACCAGACGCATGAAGATAAAGGCTCCGCTCTCCAGCCCGCCAGTCGAGAGGACAAAGGGTCCCCACTGCCAGAAGACATGGCCCCCATTAGTGAAGAGGATCTGGAAGACCACAGTGAAGAGAATCAGCCAAATCATGGGCTTAACCCCATTAATAAAGAACTTAAAGGAAAGACCGGTCAACTTAATAGCCAAGAGGGTAAAGAGCGCCAAAATGGCATACCCCAACCAGGAATCAGCTAAGAAGACCGCAAAAATAAAGTAGAAGGAAGCTAGCAACTTGGTCCGTGGATCCAGTCGATGGACCCAGGAATCCATATTAATATAGCGTCCCAGTAACATTTTATCCAACATGGCCGGTCCCCTCCTTAGCTGGAAGATGGGCCATGAGCAAGTCGGCTAAGGCTTCAACGGTCAGGGGCGCCTGGTCAATTTCCAGGGCTTGGTCCCCTAAACGCTTCTGTAATTTCTCCAGAAACTGCATGGAGCGTGGCACATCTAATCGCCGTTGCCGCAACCAATCCGTCTGGCTGAAGACCTGTTCAGGTGTCCCTGTCTTAGCCACCGTGCCCCCTTCCATGACAATGACATGGTCAGCATAACGGGCAACGTCATCCATTTGGTGACTGATTAAGACCAGGGTCAGCTTATCTTCTTTTTGCAGGCGCATGAACATGTCCAGCATTTGGGCTTGACCCAGTGGGTCTAGGCCGGCAGTTGGCTCGTCTAGGACTAGCACTTGCGGTTCTAGAGCCAGAACGCCGGCAATGGCCACCCGTCGCATTTGGCCGCCACTGAGATCGAATGGCGAGCGCTCATAGAGGTCTGGGCTGATACCGACTAGGGCTAGTTTCTCCTTAGCAATGTCAAGAGCTTCCTCTTCCGAGACACCAAAATTCAAAGGCCCAAACATGACATCCTTGAGGACCGTCTCTTCAAAGAGCTGAGCTTCCGGGAATTGGAAGACAACCCCAACTTGCTTACGCAAGGGCTTAAGCGAGGGCAACTTGGCTGTAGACGTAACCAAGACATCCCCTAGACGTACAGACCCCTTGGTTGGCTTAATCAAAACATTAAGGTGTTGAATCAGAGTCGACTTACCTGAACCCGTATGGCCGATGACGGCGGTCACCTGGTGGGCTGGAATGGTTAAATTAACGTCGAAGAGGGCCGCTACCTCAAAAGGCGTATTGGCATTGTAATGGTAACTTACTTGGTCGAATACAATGGTGTGATCCATGTCAATAAGGCCTCCTCATCGAGATAGTTATCCGGCACATCCAGTCCGCGGGCAGCCAGGGCGTCCTTGAGTTTCTGTGAAAAAGGCACATCCAAGCCCTGTTCCACTAAATGTTCACCCATTAGGAAGATTTCTTCTGGTTTCTTGTCTTGAACTAGGCGGCCGCCCTGCATCATGAGGATACGGTCAGCCAAGCTAGCTTCGTCCAAATCATGGGTAATGGAAATAACCGTCAGGTTGAAGCGTTCCTTAATCTTACGGATGGCGGCAATCACTTCTTGGCGACCGTTAGGGTCCAACATAGAAGTCGCTTCATCCAAGATAATAATGTCAGGTCGCAAAGCCAAGATGCTAGCCAGGGCTACCCGTTGCTTCTGGCCCCCTGATAGGCGGGCAGGCTCCTTGTCCTTAAATTCTGACATCCGAACCTCAGCCAGCGCCTCTTCAATCCGGCTAATCATCTCCTGACGTGGCACTCCATTATTCTCCAAACCAAAGGCCACATCATCTTCTACCGTCGAACCAACAAACTGGTTGTCTGGGTTCTGGAAGACCATGCCAACTGAGCGACGAGCCTCCCAAACGGTCTCTTCATCAATGGTTAAATCCTTAATGGTTACCTGGCCTGCAGCAGGCACGAGGAGGCCATTCATAATTTTGGCTAGGGTTGACTTGCCTGAGCCGTTTGGCCCAATAATAGCCACCCATTCGCCTTCCTTGATTTCTAGGGAGACATCGGTCAGGGAATTGGCCTCGCTACCATAGTAACGAAAATCGATATGCGATAGTTTTACAACGCTTGCTGCCATGTCTGTTTCATCCTCTCTGCCTCTGGGGCCTCCTTGCTACTTTCATAGCTAAAGCCAGTTTCCTGCCTGGCCTTAGCTATGAAAGCAACTCACCCCCTTACTCTACCACCTGGGGGCGTCACTTTCAAGAATTTGAGTATAAGTCCAAAAAAAAATCACTTTTACGATGATAGCTAGCGATTGGGGAAGCAGGGCTCCCCCAATCGTGCTATAGAGCTAGACCCTGTAGTTGGTTAGCAAGGCTACAGAATCGTCACACTCCTCATCATAAAGCGAATTCTCACTCTATTATACTAATTCGATGATTGCCATTGGGGCGCCATCACCACGACGTGGGCCGGTCTTCAAGACACGGGTGTAGCCACCTTGGCGGTCAGCGTAGCGCTCAGCGTACTCACCGAACAAACGAGTCAAGACACGTTCAACAACGACTTGATCCCCTTCAACGGTTGCGCTAGCAATCTCGTTACGCAAGAATGCTGCAGCACGACGGCGTGATGCTAAGTCACCTTTTTTACCTAAGGTAATCATTTGATCAACGAATTTACGTACTTCTTTGGCACGAGTTTCTGTGGTTTCGATACGGCCGTATACGATCACATCAGTAGTTAAGTCACGCAATAATGCGTTACGTTGTGCGCTCTTACGTCCTAATTTGCGGTATGCCATTATTCAGTTTCCTCCTTTGCTTTGAATATGAAATATCCTATACTAGTCGTCTTGGCGTAAGCCCAACTCAAGGTTAGCCAATTTTTGTTTGACTTCCTCTAATGATTTACGGCCAAGGTTACGTACTTTAATCATTTCTGCTTCTGATTTGTTAGTCAACTCTTGAATCGTGTTGATGCCCGCGCGTTTCAAACAGTTGTATGAACGAACGGATAAGTCTAACTCTTCAATCGTCATGATTAACATTTTCTCTTTTTCAGCTTCTTCCTTCTCAACCATAATTTCAGTTTGACGCGCTTCATCGTTGAGGTTAACGAAGATATTTAAGTGCTCCGTTAAGATTTTAGCGGCTAAACTTAATGATTTTTCAGGACTAATTGAACCGTCGGTCCAAATATCTAAAGTTAATTTATCATAAACGTTCTTTTGCCCGATACGGGTGTTTTCGACTTGATAGTTTACCTTCTTAATTGGGGTATAAATCGAATCGATTGGTAAGACGCCGATTGGCATATCTTCCCGTTTGTTGTGTTCGCTCCGGACATAACCACGACCGTTGGCTACGTTGAGACGCATCTTCAATTCAGCGCCATCAGCCAGGGTGCAAATGTAGAGCTCAGGGTTGAGGATTTGCACATCGTTATCATGCATAATATCAGCTGCGGTCACAACTTTTGGACCGGTGACGTTTAATTCAATTACTTTTGACTCTTGAGTGTGAAGTTTCAATGCTAATTTCTTCAAGTTCAAGATAATCGTTGGAACATCTTCCACGATACCTTCAACTGTAGCAAATTCATGCAGTACTCCATCAATCTGGATGCTAGTAACAGCGGAACCAGGTAATGAAGATAATAAAATACGACGTAATGAATTTCCAAGGGTTGTTCCATATCCACGTTCAAGTGGTTCAACGACAATTTTACCAAATTTGGCATCGTCACTGACTTCAATCGTTTTAATTTCTGGCTTTTCAATTTCGATCATCGATTATATTCCCCTTTCAAAACGTTAGTCTTGGTAATAACGCGCTTCACAGTTGCTTGAGTCATCTAGATTATACGCGGCGACGTTTTGGAGGACGGCAACCGTTGTGAGGAATAGGGGTAACGTCGCGGATGGCGGTTACTTCTAAACCTGTAGCTTGCAATGAACGAATTGCTGACTCACGACCTGAACCTGGGCCTTTTACTGTTACTTCAACAGTCTTCATCCCGTGATCCATAGCACCTTTAGCAGCCACTTCTGAAGCCATTTGTGCAGCGAATGGGGTAGATTTCTTAGAACCACGGAAACCTAATGAACCTGCGGATGACCATGAAATAGCATTACCATTCACGTCAGTGATCATAACAATAGTGTTGTTGAATGTAGAGCGAATGTGTGCTACACCTTTCTCGACATTTTTTCTAACACGACGGCGACGACGTGCAACTTGTTTTTTCTTTGCCATGAAGTTTATACCTCCTTCATTCTATATTCGAGTATTATTTTTTACCAGTGACCATTTTCTTAGGTCCTTTACGTGTACGAGCGTTGTTCTTGGTGTTTTGACCACGAACTGGCAAGCCACGACGGTGACGTAAGCCACGGTAAGAACCGATTTCTTGGAGACGCTTGATGTTCAAGCTAATTTCACGACGTAAGTCCCCTTCAACTTTGAGGCCGTCAATGATTTCACGGATACGGTCGAGCTCATCGTTTGATAAGTCCTTAACGCGAGTGTCTTCAGAAACGTTTGCTTGTTTTAATACTTGTTGTGCAGTTTTCAAACCAATACCGTAGATGTATGTTAATGAGATTACTACACGTTTTTCACGCGGAATATCTACTCCAGCAATACGAGCCATTTATCTGGCACCTCCTTCTTATTAACCTTGACGTTGTTTATGTTTTGGATTTTCGCAAATTACCATCACATTGCCGTTGCGACGAATGATTTTACATTTTTCGCAAATTGGCTTTACAGATGCTCTAACTTTCATCTTAACTAATTCCCTCCTTAAATTCGAAACGGAACGGTTTACTTAAAGCGGTAGGTAATACGACCACGTGTCAAATCGTAAGGAGATAATTCAATCGTTACCTTATCTCCTGGTAAGATGCGGATGTAGTTCATCCGGATTTTACCTGAAACGTGAGCCAGTATTTCATGCCCATTCTCTAATTCAACCTTAAACATTGCATTTGGTAAAGTTTCAATGACTGTACCTTCAACTTCAATTACATCATCTTTAGCCATTCATACTTCCTCCTCTTACCAACTTACTGTTAGGCTATTGTGCCACTGAGGACAAAATCTGGCGGATATCTTCGTAGACCTTGTCGATGGCTTGTTGACCATCCACTCGGTGAAGAAGCCCACGTTCCTCATAATAATCCAGTATTGGTCGAATTGATTCCATTTGGAGATTGATACGATATGCAACTTTCTCAGGCTTGTCATCTTCACGTTGATAGAAATCACTGGCACCACAATTGTCACAGACACCTTCAACCTTCGGTGGGTTGTAGAGTTTGTGGTAGGTTGCCCCACAGTTGCGGCAGATGATTCGGCCACTCAAGCGATCCTTGAGAACTTCTGGATCTACATCGATATAGATAACAGCATGGATTGGAGAGTTTAACTCCACCAAGTTTTGATCAAGCGCTTGAGCTTGTGCGCTTGTACGTGGGTAGCCATCCAACATGAAGCCTTGGGCTTTCACGTCGTCTTGGGCTAAACGTTCACGTACAATGGCGTTGGTCACTTCGTCAGGAACCAGGTTCCCGTTGTCAGTGTAAGCCTTAGCTTGGAGCCCAAGTGGGGTTTCGTTCTGAATCGCAGCACGGAAAATGTCCCCAGTTGCAATATGTACGATTTGATAATCTTTTACTAGACGTTCACTCTGTGTCCCTTTACCGGCACCAGGCAAACCCATTAATAAAATATTCATCTTGTATCTTCCCTTTACTTCTATTTGACACATGATTATTGAATGAATCCTTGATAACGGCGTTTGATAACGCGCCCTTCGACCTGCTTAGCAGTCTCAATGGCAACCCCGACCACAATCAGCAAGCTGGTCCCGCTGAGTGAGATACGTGACGTTAAGTTCCAGAAGAACCCTGCCACAATCGGTAATACCGCAATCAAAGTCAAGTAAAGTGCGCCTACTCCGCTCAAGCGGTTGATAACTTTGGTTAAGTAAGTTTCGGTATCTTTCCCAGGACGTACGCTTGGAATGTACCCGCTCGACTTCTGCAAGTTCTCGGCAACTTTCTCCGGATTCACTTGAATCAATGAATAGAAATAAGTAAACGCAATTAATAGGACAGTGTAGAAGATTACACCGTAGACTGTTTGGTAGTCGAAGAGTTGTACCAGGAAGTCCATCCATGGATTAGTCCGATCGACTGTCACAAACGAGAATATCATCTGAGGTGTTGTAATGAACGAGCTAGCGAAAATTACTGGAATAACCCCAGCTGAGTTAATTTTAAGCGGGAGGTGAGCTGAGTAGCGCGCCCCTGACGCTTTCTTAGAATAATGGATTGGGATACGCAATTGAGCCCGTTCCATTAAAACGATAATCACAATTAAGATGACGATGACCAAGATAATGGCTGCCAATGACAGCATGTTGGTCATAGCATGATCTCCACCATTTACCAGATGGCGTTGGAGATAACCCATCAATTCCTTAGGCACTTCCGCAACAATCCCGGCCATGATAATCATGGACAAGCCGTTACCGACACCGCTTCGGGTAATCATCTCACCCAACCAGACCAAGAACATGGAACCAGCTGTTAAGATAAGGGCAATCGTCAGGTAACGCATTGTCGTTGGGTTGGCAATCAAGCCCAGACGCGCCATCCGGTTAAAACCGAGGGCGATACCGTAAGATTGTACTAAACCAAGGGCAATGGCAACATAAGTGGTCCATTGGTTGAGCTTACGACGCCCAACTTCCCCTTGCTTAGCCCATTCAGTAAACTTAGGCACGATGTCCATTTGTAATAACTGAATGATGATTGAGGCGGTAATGTATGGAGAAACCCCCATGGCGAAGAGCGAGAAGCGCTTCAAGGCCCCGCCACCGAAAGTGTTTAATAAGCCTAAGAGGCCGCTCTCAGCGAAAGTGTTAATCGCTGAAACTCGAACCCCAGGTACAGGAATATGTGAGCCTAATCGGAATACCGCAAAAACGAAGAGCGTGAAAAAGATGCGACGACGCGTATCTTTATCCGCAAATGCATTTTTAATGAAGGTAAACATTAGATCACCTCGATTGATCCACCAGCTGCAGTAATTGCTTGCTCTGCACCTTTAGAGAATTTGGCTGCTTGAACAGTTAATTTTCTTTCAAGTTGACCATTACCTAAGATTTTTACTCCTGATAATTCTTTCTTAACGACACCTGCTTCAACTAAGAGAGCTGGTGTAACTGTCGTACCGTCTTCGAAGCGGTTGAGAGCTTCCAAGTTAACGACTGCATATTCTTTACGGTTGATGTTGTTGAATCCACGTTTTGGTAAACGACGGAACAATTGAGTTTGTCCACCTTCGAAACCTAAACGTACGCCACCGCCAGAACGGGCTTTTTGACCTTTTTGACCGCGACCAGCAGTTTTACCGTTACCGGAACCTTGACCACGACCGACACGGTTACGCTCTTGACGTGAACCTTCAGCAGGTTTTAATGTATGAAGTTTCATTCCTGTGGCACCTCCTTGTATTAGTCTCTAATTTTTATGCTTCTTTTACTTCAACTAAGTGACTGATCGTATTGATCATCCCACGAACTGCTTCGTTGTCTGGTTTAACAACGGTCTTGTAAGTCTTAGTTAAACCTAAAGCCTTAGCAGTTTGGATTTGATTTTTAGGACGACCGATCAAGCTGCGTTTCAATTGGATTTGTAAGTTCGCCATTTGATTGTCCTCCTTAGCCTAAAATTTCTTCGACTGATTTGCCACGTAAAGCAGCAACTTCTTCAGCTACTTTCAATTGTTTCAAGCCTTCTACAGTCGCACGCACCATGTTAATTGGTGTGTTAGAACCAAGAGACTTACTTGTTACGTCAGCTACCCCTGCTAATTCCATTACGGCACGAACAGGACCACCTGCTGCAACCCCAGAACCGGCTGGTGCTGGTTTGATTAAGACACGACCACCACAGAATTCGCCAATTGCTTCGTGAGGAATTGTGGTTCCGGTCAATGGTACTTCGATTAAGTTTTTCTTCGCATCTTCGATAGCTTTACGGATTGCTTCTGGAACTTCTTGAGCTTTACCAGTACCAAAGCCAACGTGACCGTTCTTGTCACCGACAACTACTAAAGCTGAGAAACGTAGACGACGTCCACCCTTAACAACTTTGGTAACACGGTTAATCGTCACAACGCGTTCTTCGATGTTTTCCAAGGTATTTGGATTGATGTGAACCATGAACTAGTGTCCTCCTTCTATTAAAATTCTAGGCCGTTTTCACGAGCTGCTTCAGCCAAAGCTTTCACACGACCGTGATATAGGTACCCACCGCGGTCGAAGACAACTTTTTTGAAGCCTTTTGCTACCGCACGTTCAGCAACTAATTTACCTACAGCTGAAGCTTGTTCAACTTTGGTCCCTGTTACTGATTTGTCATTACTAGAGGCACTTGCAAGCGTCACACCCGCTACGTCATCAATTAATTGAGCGTAGATGTGCGTGTTGGAACGGAACACGTTCAAGCGTGGGCACTCAGCAGTACCAGAGATTTTGTTTCTTACGCGAGCATGTCTTTTACGACGTACTTTGTTTTTATCTGGTTTTGTAATCACAATTTTCACCTCTTTAAGTTTAAGTTATAGGAGAAGATTAGGACCGGTCTATTACTTACCAGTCTTACCTTCTTTACGACGTACATATTCGTCAGTGTAACGAATCCCTTTACCTTTATATGGTTCTGGTGGACGTACGCCACGGATGTTGGCTGCTAATGCGCCGACTTTCTCTTTATCGTAACCTTCTACGATAATCTTAGTGTTTGAAGGAACTTCAAAGTCAGCACCTTCAAGTGGTTCGAATTCAACTGGGTGAGAAAGACCCACGTTCAACACTAACTTGTTACCTTGTTTTTGAGCACGGTAACCGACCCCGATAAGGTCTAATTCTTTCTTGAAGCCATTCGCTACACCATCAACCATGTTGCTGAAGACAGAACGCATAGTCCCGTGTAATGAACGGTTTTCTTTTGAATCATTTGGACGAGTGAAGATTACTTCATTCTCTTGAACTTCCAACGCAATGTTTGGGTGGAAGTCACGTGTCAAAGTACCTTTAGGGCCTTTTACAGTCACTGTATGACCTTTTACTTCGACGGTTACGCCTGCTGGAATCACGACTGGTTTTTTACCGATACGACTCACAGGGCTGCACCTCCTCTTTCTTATTTCTAGTTATCTTGAATATGAATAGATTAGATTACCAAACGTAAGCTAATACTTCGCCACCGACACCAGCTTGACGAGCTTGTTTGTCAGTCACAACACCGTTAGAAGTTGAGATGATGGCGATCCCTAAGCCATTTAATACCTTAGGTAGGTCTTCTGATTTGGTGTAGATACGCAAACCAGGTTTTGAAATACGCTTGATGCCAGTGATAACTTTTTCGTTGTTACGGCCGTACTTCAAGAAGATGGTGATTTCACCTTGTTTGTCGTCTTCTGCGACTTCATAGTTTTTGATGAAACCTTCTTGTTTCAAGATTTCAGCAATCGCTACTTTGATTTTTGAAGATGGTGCTGATACAGTCTTGTGTCCTACGCTGTTAGCGTTACGGATACGAGTTAAGAAATCAGCAATTGGATCTGTCATAACCATGTTGTATTTACCTCCTCTTTGTTCAGTATGGATTACCAGCTGGCTTTCTTCACGCCAGGGATTTGTCCTTTGTAAGCAAGTTCGCGGAAGCAAATACGGCAAAGTTTGAATTTACGATATACGGAGTGTGGACGTCCGCAACGCTCGCAGCGCGTATACTCTTGAACTTTGAATTTAGGTGACCGCTTGTTTTTTGCAATCATTGATTTTTTAGCCAATGTTCATTCGCCTCCTTGTCTTATTTTTGGAAAGGCATGCCTAATTCTTTAAGTAAAGCATGTGCCTCTTCGTCAGATTTCGCAGTTGTTACGATAACGATGTCCATCCCGCGGACTTTATCAACGTTATCATAGTTCACTTCAGGGAAGATAAGTTGTTCTTTGATCCCTAAGGTGTAGTTCCCGCGGCCATCGAAGGCTTTGTTGCTGACACCGTGGAAGTCACGAACACGTGGTAAAGATACAGTGACTAACTTGTCTAAGAAGTCGTACATACGCGTACCACGTAGGGTCACTTTACACCCGATTGGCATACCTTCACGGAGACGGAAGCCCGCGATGGATTTCTTAGCTTTGGTAATCACTGGCTTTTGACCAGATAATAAAGTGAGTTCGTCAACAGCTTTTTCTAAGTTCTTAGCGTTAGCTACTGCGTCACCCACACCCATGTTGATGACAATCTTTTCAACTTTAGGTACTTGCATAACAGAAGTGTAGTTGAATTGTTCGATCAATTTTTTAGTTACTTCGTTTGAGTATTTAGCTTTTAAACGATTTTCCATGTAGTGTTAATCCTCCTCTCGCTATTGATTAGATGGTTTCGTTAGATTTCTTCGCGAAACGGACTTTCTTGCCGTCTTCGAAACGATAACCCACACGTGTTGCTTCCCCTGATTTAGGATCAACGAGTTTAACGTTAGACACGTGGATTGGTGCTGGGAATTCTTCAATCCCGCCTTGACCTGCTTGAGAAGGTTTAACGTGCTTCTTGGCAATGTTCAAGCCTTCTACGACTACGCGGTCTTCTTTTGGCAAAGTACGTAAAACAGTCCCTGTTTTACCTTTATCTTTACCTGCAATTACTTTAACTGTATCGCCTGTTTTGATACGCATGAATAGTTTCCTCCTTCGTTAATATTTCTTATAAAACTTCTGGAGCTAATGAAACAATCTTCATGTAGTTGTTATCACGCAATTCACGTGCAACTGGTCCAAAGATACGCGTACCACGAGGGCTCTTATCGTCACGGATGATGACGCAAGCATTTTCGTCAAACTTGATATAAGAACCATCTTTACGGCGAGCTCCTGATTTAGAACGTACGATTACTGCTTTTACGACGTCACCTTTTTTAACAACTCCACCTGGCGTTGCTTGTTTAACCGTTGCAACGATAACATCCCCGATGTTAGCAGTTTTGCGATTTGAACCACCTAATACACGGATTGTTAACACTTCACGTGCGCCAGAGTTGTCAGCAACTTTTAATCGACTTTCTGTTTGAATCATTTCGATGTCCTCCTTCCGAGATATACTTGGTTAATTAGATAATGACTGCTTCTTCAACAATCTCTAATAAACGGAAGCGTTTCGTAGCTGATAATGGACGAGTTTCCATAATGCGCACGATGTCGCCTTCTTTTGCACGGTTTTCTTCATCATGTGCTTTATATTTCTTAGAATATTTAACGCGTTTACCGTATTTTGGGTGAGTCTTACGAGTTTCGACTAAAACCGTGATGGTTTTGTCCATTTTGTCGCTCACGACACGACCTTGGTAAACTTTACGTTGGTTGCGTTCTGTCGTCATTGATGTTAGCCTCCTTTGCTGGTTTATTTAGACAATTCTTGCTCGCGTAAAGCAGTTTTGATACGTGCGATAGATTTACGTACAGTGCGTAAACGTGCTGTATCTTCTAATTGTCCTGTTGCTAATTGGAATCGAAGGTTGAAGAGTTCTTTCTTCAACTCAGCTTCACGTTCAAGCAACTCAGCAGTGGATAACCCTTTGATTAACGCTTTAAATTCATTAGTTTTCATTCGATTCACCACCATATTCTTCACGTTTTACGAACTTGGTCTTAACTGGTAGTTTATGCGATGCTAAACGTAATGCTTCACGTGCGATTTCTTCAGATACACCCGCTACTTCAAACATAATCTTGCCACGTTTAACTGGTGCTACCCAACCTTCAGGTGCCCCTTTACCAGAACCCATACGAACCCCGATAGCTTTTGCAGTATATGATTTGTGAGGGAAGATTTTAATCCATACTTTCCCACCACGTTTCATATAACGAGTCATCGCAATACGGGCTGCTTCGATTTGACGGTTTGTGATCCAGTGAGATTCAGTAGCTCGTAAGCCGTATTCACCGAAATCAACTTGTTTACCACCTTTAGCTTCTCCGCGCATTTTACCACGGAATTCACGACGGTGTTTTACACGTTTTGGTACTAACATTGATTAGTTCCCTCCTTTCTCAGAGTTTTTCTTTTGTGGCAATACTTGGCCACGGCAGATCCAAACTTTAACTCCTAACTTACCGTAAGTAGTGTCCGCTTCTTCCCATGCGTAGTCGATGTCGCTACGTAAGGTGTGGAGTGGCACAGTACCTTCAGAGTATGCTTCGCTACGCGCAATATCTGCACCGTTCAAACGGCCAGACACCATGGTTTTGATCCCTTGAGCGCCAGCTTTCATAGTACGTTGGATAGCTTGCTTTTGAGCACGGCGGAAAGCCACACGGTTTTCTAATTGACGTGCGATATCTTCAGCAACCAATTTAGCGTCTAAGCTTGGTTCTTTGATTTCTACAACGTTGATAAAGACTTTCTTGCCGGTTAATTTGCTTAATTCCGCACGGACTGCATCGATTTCGGAACCACCTTTACCGATGACCATACCTGGCTTAGCAGTGTGAACAGATACAATCACACGGTTAGCAGCACGTTCGATTTGGATGTTAGAAACTGATGCTTCTTTTAATTTCTTGTATAAGAATTTGCGGATAGCTAAATCTTCGTGTAAGTATTCAGCAAAGTTCTTGTCTGCATACCATTTAGCGTCCCAGTCGCGGATGACGCCGACACGCATACCAATTGGATGTACTTTTTGACCCATTGATTAAGCCTCCTCTTTCTCAGATACCACAACAGTGATGTGGCTTGTACGTTTGTTGATTGGTGAAGCTGAACCTTTCGCACGTGGGCGGAACCGTTTCATGGTTGGGCCTTCGTTAGCGAATGCTTCACTTACGTATAAGTTTTCCAAGTCAAGATCGTAGTTGTGGTCCGCGTTAGCGATAGCAGACATCAACACTTTCTCAACGATTGGGGCACCTGCTTTAGGTGTGAATTTTAAGATGGCAATTGCTTCGCCAACTTTTTTACCTCGGATAAGATCTAAGACTAAGCGAACTTTACGAGGCGCAATGCGAACTGTTCTTGCAACTGCTTTTGCAGATGTAACTTGGTTAGACATCTTGTTTTCCTCCTATAAATTAGCGTTTCTTAGATTTCTTGTCGTCAGCTGCGTGACCTTTATAAGTACGAGTTGGTACGAATTCACCTAATTTGTGACCTACCATATCTTCTTGAACATATACAGGCACGTGCTTGCGGCCATCATAAACGGCAATGGTTAAACCAATGAAGTTAGGGAAGATGGTTGAACGACGTGACCAGGTTTTAATAACTTGTTTCTTTGTGCTTTCTGCTTGCTCTTCCACTTTTTTCATTAAGTGCGCATCACAGAAAGGTCCTTTTTTCAAACTACGACTCACAATGAAGCCTCCCTTCGATTATTTGTTACCGGCACCTATTATTTTTTACGGCCGCGGATGATTAACTTGCTAGATTTAGCTTTCTTAGAGCGGGTTTTCTTACCAAGTGTTGGTTTACCCCATGGAGACATCGGAGATTTACGCCCGATTGGTGCGCGACCTTCACCACCACCGTGTGGGTGATCGTTAGGGTTCATTACGGAACCACGAACTTCAGGACGTTTGCTCATCCAACGTGCACGACCGGCTTTACCGATGTTTACTAATTCGTGTTGTTCGTTACCAACAACCCCGATAGTTGCACGGCAAGTTGATAAGATCATACGAACTTCACCAGAGTTCAAACGAACTAAAGTGTATTTACCTTCGTGACCCAATACTTGAGCGCTAGTACCAGCAGAACGGATTAATTGACCGCCTTTACCTGGTTTTAATTCGATGTTGTGGATTACAGTACCTTCAGGGATGTTTGCTAATGGCAATGCGTTCCCGATTTGGATGTCGGCATGTTCACCAGATTCAATTTTTTGGCCTACTTTCAAGCCTTTTGGTGCCAAGATGTAAGTCTTGATCCCGTCTTCGTAGTGTACCAACGCGATGTTAGCGGTACGGTTTGGATCGTACTCGATGGTTGCGATAGTCCCTACTACGTTGTCTTTGTTACGTTTGAAATCGATGATACGGTAAGCGCGTTTGTTACCGCCACCTTGATGACGAACAGTGATTTTACCTTGGTTGTTACGGCCGGCTTTTTGTTTTTGTGAAGATAACAATGTCTTCTCTGGTTTTGATGCAGTGATTTCGCTGAAATCATAACCAGTCATGTTACGACGACCGTTAGAGGTTGGTTTGTACTTTTTAATCGCCACTCTTATTCCCTCCTACTTACTCATTTTCTAGGTGATTATTCAGCTTCGTTAGCGAATAATTCGATGTCTTTTGATTCAGCAGTCAAGGTTACGACTGCTTTCTTGTACTTACGAGTGAAACCAGCGTAACGGCCCATGCGTTTTGCTTTACCGTCAACGTTGATCGTGTTAACTTTCTTAACTTTAACCCCTTCAAACATTGCTTCAACCGCTTGTTTGATGTGAGTTTTGTTAGCACGACGGTCTACTTCGAACGTGTATTTTTTCTCGTCTAAACCAGCAACTGATTGTTCAGTGATGACTGGGCGTAATACTACTTCTGATAATTGCATTATGCTAAAGCCTCCTCTACGGTTGAAAGTGCTGCTTTAGTGATGACAAGTGTGTCGTAGTTTACAACGTCTAATACGTTCACGTTGCCTTCGTCGATCACTTTCACGTTAGCTAAGTTACGTGCTGAGAAGTAAGCGTTGGCGTTAGTCCCTTCTAATACTAAGAGAGTTTTCGCATCTACTTTAAGGTTGTTCAATACTGACTTGAATTCCTTAGTTGATGGAGCTGCAAAGCTGAGTTCATCAACAACTACTAACTTGCCTTCTAATACTTTCTGAGATAATACAGATTGTAACGCTAAGCGGCGTACTTTCTTTGGTAATTTATAACTGTATGAACGAGGTGTTGGACCAAATACGGTACCACCACCAACCCATTGTGGTGAACGGATAGAACCTTGACGTGCACGGCCAGTCCCTTTTTGTCTCCATGGCTTACGGCCACCACCGCGTACTGCGGAACGGTTCTTCACCGCGTGAGTCCCTTGACGTAAAGATGCACGTTGCATGATTACTGCGTCGAAGATTACGTCTTCGTTAGGTTCAACCCCAAATACAGCTGCATTCAATTCGATTTCGCCGATTTGTGAACCGTCTTGTTTAAATAAACTTACTTTTGTCATTTACTCGTTCCTCCTTCCTCGAATTATTTAACTGTTTTAATTGCTTGTTTGATTTCAACGAGTGATTTCTTGGCACCTGGGACATTACCCTTGATCAAGATTACGTTGTTTTCTACGTCAACCGCTACAACTTCCAAGTTTTGGATGGTTACGCGTTCGCCACCGGTTTGACCTGGCAGGCCTTTACCCTTGAAGACGCGTGATGGGAACGAAGCCCCACCCATCGAACCTGGACGACGGTGGTAACGAGAACCGTGAGCCATTGGACCACGTGATTGGCCATGACGCTTGATTGCACCTTGGAATCCTTTACCCTTGGATGTACCCGTCACATCGACGATGTCGCCAGCTGCGAAAGTTTCCACTGTGATTTCTTGTCCTACTTGATATTCTCCAAGCTCAACTTCGCGGAACTCGCGAATGAAGCGCTTAGGAGTAGCATTTGCTTTTGCTACATGACCTTTAGCAGGTTTGTTTGACAATACTTCACGCAAGTCTTGGAAACCTAATTGAACCGCTTCGTAGCCATCGTTTTCCATGGTTTTAACTTGTAATACCACGTTTGGAGTAGCTTCGATAACAGTTACAGGCACCAATTCACCGTTCTCAGTGAAGAATTGAGTCATCCCTACTTTTTTACCTAAGATTCCTTTGGTCATGAGTACACCTCCATTTTTCTAAAATTATAATTTGATTTCTACGTCTACACCACTAGGTAAGTCTAATTTCATCAAAGCATCAACTGTTTTGTTAGTTGGTTCTAAGATGTCGATTAAACGTTTGTGTGTACGCATTTCGAATTGTTCGCGAGAGTCTTTGTATTTGTGAGTCGCACGAATCACGGTATATAAAGAACGCTCAGTTGGCAGTGGGATTGGCCCCGCTGTCTTCGCTCCTGTTCTTTGTGCTGATTCTACGATTTTGCTTGCTGCTAAATCCAATGCACGATGCTCGTAAGCCTTCAAGCGAATCCGAATTTTTTTGTTTGCCATTTAGATTTCCTCCTTCGTCAATTTTGATAAAATGACTTGCTCCACAAGAATTTCCAACCTCACCCGCCCGTGGCAAAGCGTCCGGGTGTGTCGCAACCTCTCGCTTCATAGCTGTCTTTCCCACCTCTAAGAGGGGGCATGTCCTGCGATGGGCACACTGGTACCCATTAAGGCACAATCATTATTATAGCGTAGGAATACTTGTAAATCAAGGCTTTTCTCAAGTTTTTTTGGCCTTTTTGTATGTTTTCGTTTTCATGTCGGATGATGACGATTTCTCTGTTACCCGGTCGATAATATTTCACCTTTTAGGTGATGTTTCGGCCAATTTTTTGGCCTTTTGGACACAAAAATAGCCAAGGCCCTCTCAGGAGCACTTGGCTAAAAATAATAATGGCTATTCCGCAAAATCTACGTCGATGGCCTTGGTCAGAACATCGCAGTAGCTATAGGAGACACACGCTAGGGTGTTGGCCTCTTGCTCTAAATCAACAACGAAGACAGAACGATAGGTTTCTTTCAGGACGCCTCGGCGCGTACGCTTCTTGTTACGACCGAGTTGGACGGTGATAATAATTTTTTCTCCGATGTTTTGATCCATGAGGGATTTAATCTCGGCAATTTCTTTTGGCATAAGCCTCACCCCTTTCCTACTATTATAACACAGTTAGGTAGACTAACCTAGGAAAGGTCGGCAACTTATCCTGAAAAAGCTGACAACGTTCGCCTTTTGCTAACTTCTAGCCTTTTGCCTTATGCGCCTCGAAGGCAGCCTCTAAGTCAGCGAAATCCATGAGGCTGAGGCTCTCAGCTCGGCGATTAGGCTCAATGCCCGCTTGGTCGAAGACCTGACGCAAGCTGTCTTCACTGAGAAGGTCTGGCACATAGGCCGACTTGAGGTTGTTCCATAAGGTCTTGCGGCGTTGCTTGAAGCCAGCTTGGACAAAGGCCTGAAAGGCTTCCTTATCGCTAACTTGAACCAAGGGCGCTGGCCGGCGAGTCAACTTGAGCACGGCAGAATCCACATTCGGCTTAGGGATAAAGACATTCTTAGGCACAATGAAGGCAATCTCGCTCTCCATATCCAATTGAATGGCCACTGACAGTGAACCATAGGCCTTGGTGCCCACAGCCGCCGTCATCCGCTCTGCCACTTCCTTTTGCATCATCATGACTAGCGACTGGAAGGGCAGATTGCTCTCAATCAGGCGCATGATGATAGGCGTGGTTATATAATAAGGAAGATTTGCCACCACGACTAGTCGGGACTGGTCGTGTAGCCAGGCATATTCTGGGCTAGAGAAATCCACAGACAGGATATCTTGGTGGACCACTTGGACATTGTCACAGTCCACTAGCGTTTCCTGCAGGATGCCCACAAAACGCTGGTCAATCTCGAAGGCCAAGACTTGCTTAGCATGGTGAGCCAGGTATTGGGTCAAGGCACCAATGCCGGGGCCAATCTCGATGACTGTGGTATCTGCATCGACTTGGCCAGCTTCAATCATCTTTTCTAACATCCGGGGCTCGATTAGAAAGTTCTGACCCAGACTCTTTTTCATTTGAATATCGAAGCGACGCATAATCTCAACCGTACGGGTCGGCGTCGCAATTGGCCGGAATTCTCTCATTCTCGGGTCCCTCCTTGGGCTTGATCTAGGACTTGGACGAATTCACCCAAGCTAGTCTGGTCGATGCCATAGCGTTGCAGTTGACGCTGCAATTGCTTGGCGTTGGTATAACCTAAATTAAAGTGCTGACCGACAGCCTGACGACGCTCCTTAGCACCCGGACCTGCGGTCAGCCCCCACTTGGCCAGGCAGCCCATGGGAATTAAAGCCACTAAGTCTCCCTCAACCGGTGTCATGACCTGACTCAGGGCTTGGCGAATTTCTTGGGGGCTAGCATGCTCCACCCCCAGGCTCTTACCTTGGCCGCCAAAGGCTGCCGCCCGACTAATATGGGCTTGCTTAGCGCTCGGCACCGCCTGGGTCACCAGTCGTCGAAGGCGCTCCCCTTGGTAGTCGGGGTCCGTCAAGACGATAATGCCATGGGTCCTAGCAGCTTCTACAATTTGTGCCAAGACCGGCGCTTCTAGGGCAGAGCCCCCTGTCTCAATGGTCTTAACCGTCGGGCCAAAGGTCTCAATCAGGCGCTTGGTATCATCGCGCCCTTCGACCACAATTACCTCTTGGGGCATGGCTTGACTCATTGGTCCCACCCCTCAGGCCACCACTGGAAGAGACGGCAGGCATTGCCCGTCGTCAATTTAGCTAACTCCTCCAAACTCATGTCTCGCACTTGGGCCAGGCACTCCGCCACATAGCGGACATAGGCTGGCTCATTTTGCTTACCACGCTTAGGCACTGGCGCCAAATAAGGGGCATCGGTCTCAACTAAGAGACGTTCTGCCGGTACCAGGGCCGCCGCTTGACGGACGGCCTCGGATTTCTTAAAGGTCAAGACCCCACTGAAGCTAATATGCATGCCAAGGTCTACAAAACGCATGGCTTCTTCAGCTGTCCCGCCAAAGCTATGCATAATGCCACCCGCAGCCGGCAGGCCTTCTTGCTTGAGAATCCGATAGGTGTCTTCTGTTGCATCACGATTATGGATGGTAATGGGCAGACCGTGTGACTTGGCAATGGCAATTTGACGCCGGAAGACCTGGGCTTGCACATCCCAAGGGGCAGTATCCCAATAGTAGTCCAAGCCAATCTCGCCTAGCATCTTAACCTTAGGCAATTCTAACTGTTCCTCCAATCGGCGCTCCACCTGGTCATTGTAGGTGTGGGCCTCAGTCGGGTGCCAACCCACCACCGAAATAATATTATCGTAGGCCGCACTTAAGGCCAAACTACGCTCAATGGTGGGATCATCAAATCCCACCACTGCTAGATAGCCCACGTCCGCCGCTAGGGCTCGGGCAATATAATCTGCTTCCTGGCCCGCAAATTGCTGGGCGTTCAAGTGCGTGTGCGTATCAAATAAAGGCATCTTGGTCACCTCGGCTAGCCAATCCAAGCGCCATTGGCTGCATTTGGATCTGCTGCTAAGAGATGGAGTTGGCCATCATGTTCAGAAGACAGAATCATGCCCTGGCTGACATAGCCCATCATCTTACGTGGCTTGAGGTTAGACACGATGCAGACCTTACGACCGATTAATTCTTCTGGATTTGGATAGAATTTTGCAATCCCGGAGAGAATTTGGCGATGGCCCTTATCGCCCGCATCCAGGCGGAAACGTAATAGTTTATTAGAGCCCTTGACTGGTTGAACATCTAGGACCTCTGCCACCTTCATCTCAATCTTCAAGAAGTCATCGAATTCAGCTTCGGCTACTTCACGGTGAACTAATTCAGTGGCTTCTGGATCCCAGTTAGGGTCGTCAACCTTGGCTTGGCTAGCACCTGGCTTGCCAGCTGCCATAGCTTCTTGAATATAGGTCACTTCTAGCTCTGCATCCAAGCGTGGGAAGATTGGGGTCCCCTTAGCCACCACGCTTGCGCCTGCCGGGAAGGCCCCATAGACTAATTGCGTGAAGTCTAAATCCATTTGGTCGATCAAACCTAATTGCTCAAAAATCTTAGCTGGTGCTTGGGTCATGAATGGACGTGACAGATGAGCCACCAAGCGTAAAGCCTCTGCTAAATGGTTCATGACAGACCGTAGTTGACCTAGGGTCGCTTCTTCTTTCACCAAGACCCAAGGCATAGTTTCATCAATATACTTGTTGGTACGAGACACAATGGCCATGACATGGCTCAAAGCTGCACTCAGGCTCATGGCATCCATGGCTTGATAGTAGGCCGCCATTTGCTCCTTAACATAGGCATCATAGTCAGCATCCACTGCAGTCGCCTCTAAGCCTTCGGTTGGCACTTGGCCTTGGAAATACTTGTTCATCATGGCAATCGTCCGGTTGAGCAAGTTTCCCAAGTCATTGGCTAATTCTGAGTTGACTAATTGGACAAAGCCCTCTGGCGTGAAGACCGCATCGTTACCGACACCCATTTCATGCAAGAGATAGAAACGAGTAGCATCTAAACCATAGCGTTCAACTAAGGTTTCTGGGTAGATGACATTCCCCTTAGACTTGGACATCTTACCTTCCTTCATGAGGTACCAGCCATGAGCGAAAATCTTCTTAGGCAACGGTAAGCCCAAGGCCATGAGAATGGTTGGCCAGTAAATCATGTGGAAACGGGAAATATCCTTACCGATAACATGGGCATCTGCTGGCCAGTACTTGTTGTAGCGGCTACTATCGTCGGAACCGTAACCTAGCGCCGTAATATAGTTTAAGAGTGCATCAATCCAGACATAGATGACATGCTTAGGATTAGACTTAACCGGCACACCCCAAGTGAAGGTGGTCCGAGACACCGCCAAATCTTCCAAACCAGGCTTGATGAAGTTATTAATCATTTCGGTCTTACGGAAGGCTGGCTCTAAGAAATCAGCATGATCTTCATAGTATTGCACCAGACGATCTGCGTACTTACTCATACGGAAGAAATAGGACTCTTCCTTGACCAAGGTTACTTCGTTACCAGTTGGGGCAACCCCACCGGTCACATTACCATCCGCATCTCGGTAAACTTCAACCAATTGGCTCTCGGTGAAGAATTCTTCGTCGCTGACGGAGTACCAACCGCTATACTCGCCTAGATAGATGTCATCTTGGGCTAGGAGCTGCTCAAAGGCATCTTGCACAGCTTTCTCATGGTAGTCATCTGTAGTCCGGATAAAGTGCGAATAGTCGATATCTAATAGATCCCAAAGCTTCTTAATGATGTCGGCCATCTCGTCGACATATTGCTTAGGACTCACTCCTAGGCCCTCAGCTGTCCGTTCAATCTTCTGACCGTGCTCATCGGTCCCAGTTAGGAAGAAAGCATCGAAGCCTTGTAGACGCTTATAGCGCGTCATAGCGTCGCAGGCTAAAGTGGAGTAGGAGTTACCGATATGTAACTTACCACTTGGGTAGTAGATCGGCGTTGTAATATAATAGGTAGGTTTTTGCGTGGTCACGAATGAGTGCCCCTTTCTATTTCTTCAAATTACTTCTATTATAACATAATTGTAGGCCCCTGACAGTAGGAATGGCAAACTTGTTAAGCAAGGTGCACAAGATAGAAAAAAACTGGCGCCAGCCAGAGGCTAGCACCAGTCTATTTTTGAGGTGTAAAACTAAATTAGTCTACATGATGTGGCTTCTTAGCCAAGAGTAGTACTACAGAAATTAAGGCTAAGACAAGAGCCAACCAGATGAAGTTCATTTCACCAGTGCTTGGTAAAGATGGATTCTTAGCATTGAAGGCATTGTAGAATACAAGTTCCTTCTCTGTCGCAACTTCTGCTTTAAGCTTGCCATTAGCATCCTTCGTTACAGCAACCGTTACGTTGAACTTAGTCTTGTCGTAGCTGATAGCTGAATCTTGCCCAGCAACTTCGCGTACAGTTAACTTATAGGTCCCTTCTTGTGCATAAGAAGAAGTTAAGCTAATCGCACCTGAAGCGTCATTGCTTGCAGTTGCTAAGACTTTGCCCATGCTGTCTACTAATTCAAATTTGAACTCTTTATCTTTTAGTTGACGACCAACTAATACTTTCTTAGCTGCTACTGTGAAGTCAACTGCAGCAGGTGCAGGGTCAGAAGAGTTTGGTAAGTTAGTCGCTGCTTTGTTAACAAAGGTCGCTTGGTTAGTATAACTAGCGCTTGCTTCTAATTGGCCTGCGCCATTGTCCACAACAGTTACCACTACATCAACCGCTTTGGTATCATAGGTTACGGTTTCATCGCTACCTGCTTTTTCTACAACTTTATAGTTGTAAGTGCCGGCTTGTTCGAATTCAACTGAAGCGAACTTAACAGTTCCATCTTCGGCATTCTTCACGGTTTGTAATACTTTACCTTGTGCATCTTGCAATTGGAACTCGAACTCATCAGCCTTAAGTGCACGGCCTTCTAATTGCTTCTTCACTACGATTTCTTGGCTAGTTTTAGCAGCTTTATAGCTGTTAGCAAACTGAGCTTGATCATAGGTAACAGTTGCTTTCTTCTCACCGTTCTCGTCTACTACTTTAACGTTGGCAGTTAGCTCTGCTTCATCGTAAGTAACACCTGGAACAGCATTGTTTACTTCTTTAATCTTATAAACAAAATCCCCAGCTTGCGAGAACTTAACTTTAGCAAAAGTTACATTCCCTTGCGCATCGTTACTTACAGTTTGGACAACGGAATTGTCAGCTGTATTGATTAATTGGAATTGGAATTCGCCAGCTTTCAAAGCGCGGCCATCTAATTTCTTGGTCACTTTGAAAATCACTTCGTCTGAACGGCTAGCTGATGCGCCACCTTCAGTAGTAGTTAATGGAGCAAAACCCTCAACATTATGGACTTCTTTAGCAGTTTTTACAACGATAGCGTTGAATACTTTTTTAGTTGCGTTGTCAACAGGACTTGTTAATTTTGTAGAATAACGCAAGTACAAACCACGACCACTCAAATCACCATTTTCTGGCGTAACCGTGAAGTGGTTTTTGTCTGTTACTTTGACACCTGCACTATCAAGTGCTGGATGGCCTTCTTCCTTACCCCATTCAGTAAAGTAGTAACCAGTCACGTCGCCAACTAATTCTTGACCTTCTGGAATAGTGTCAGCAATACTTACGCCCGTTACGTCCTTAGCAGCCAAACGGTTAACCAACACTTGCCATCTGATCATGCTTGGGTCGTCTTTATCTTGAACGCCCCACTTGAAGTACCCAGTGGAATCTTCCATCGGTACAATACGGGTAAGTGTATAAGAGCCGGCGCCAGGTAACGTCATAGTTACTGTCTCATCAACCGCAACAGATTCAGCCCATACTGCTGTGAACAAAGCACTGACAGTACGACTTTCGTTCATGAAGCGATAGTAGGCTTCGTTAGTGATTGTAATAGTTGCGGTGTTAGTAGCTGGATCAGTAGTCAACGTAGCAACTGTTGTGCCACTAGGTGCTTTAATTTCTTTTGGTTCAGTTTTCTCTACCGCCAATTGTGCTGGCACTTGGTAGACAAATGTATCACCATTTTTTACTGTTGCTGAATCTGGAATTTGGTAAGTTGGCTTAATATAGAATTTACCCTCACCATATTTAGCCCCGTCAACAACCGGGTTGTTATTAATCAAGAACTCAGTTGATACCAACTGCGCCGCTTGACTGGCTGATGTTGCGGCAACTTCTGGATTCGCTGCCGGCTTGTTCTCACTAGGACTTGCTGGTGCTGCTACCCCACCTGCGTTGTCACTAGTACTTGATTCTGATGCAACCGCGGGTGCCGCTGTCGCTGGCTCTGCGCCTGCAGGCGCTTCTTGAGCTAATGCATTGATCGGTCCGACAAAAATGCTCAGAACCATTAAGAGTGAAATAAGCAAGTTAAAAAACTTACGCTTATCCATAAAAATTTCCCCTCCTTAGTTTCGGGTGCCACTATCTTTTGCGCTACTAAATAGCACCCTAATTTTCTGGATATCGGCAATTTAATACCATATATAGTATATCACACCACTTGCTATTTGTACAGTTCTTTTAGTGGAATCAAGTTTAACACCTAATTTCCAAACTTAATTGAAGATAATTTTTGCTAATTATTGATACTATTGATTGGATTTGACCAGTCATTTAGCCAAAAAAGCCCATAATATCGTTTTTTTGTAGTGACAATTTCAGATGATTATTGTATACTATAGTCTGGAGGTCGGACCTCCGCTAGGATAATTAGTAATTTTCCTAGAGCTTATTGATTTATTTTCAAATTAGACTTCCC
>CAUUNL010000007.1:0-40762 GCA_963546405.1 Abiotrophia defectiva
GCAGAGTGTATATCTGTTATGCGTCCTTTTTATATACCCAGGGGGGGTTAGATGGATGAAGTTAAAAGCCTAATAGAATATTACCTGGCACTTCCGCAGCGCATTGAATCGCTAGAGCTTGCCTTAAGAGCCGTCTCTTCTCACTACTATGCTGCCAAATCTTTCACTGGATGCGGCCTTCAAGGCGAATTTGCGGACGTACAGCGAGCCCTCTCGCCAGAAAAAGCCATTGTGGAGATACTAACCGATGAATCTATCATATCTACCCGGCTAGAGCGAGCTAGGACAAGGCACCGGTTATTCACCGATGAATTTACCGTCTTAGAGGTAACGGCCCTCAAACACGAGTTGTTGGCTGAATACGGGGCATCCCCTTTAATGATGCGAGTATACGACTATATTCAAGAGATAGAATTCTATATGACCGGCCACGTCCTAGGGGTAATCCCTTCCGATGAGATGAGCAACGCGTCCATGGTAGATATTGAGGTAATGGAAAATGAATTGAAGGAGTTGTTTGCAACATGAAGCCAGCATTTTTAATTAAAGGTGAGTGCATGGTAAGCGTCACTAACTTATACCTATGCCGTATGTATCTAATTTCCAAGTTAAAGCATCAGGCCACACCGGACGAATTAGCAGAGCTCCAGGAGTTCATGGCTGCCCTCAAGCAGATACCTCAAGACCTTGGGCGCTTACTCTATCTCAAGTATTTTACTATGGGAGGATATAGGCCACGTTATTTAGGGCATCCTAGATCACACCATCGGAAGTTGCCACTAGGCATAAGGCGTAATTGGTGTGTGAAGTGTGGCACTCATCCGGAAATGGCTGAGATCTTAGGAATTACCCGCCAAGAAGTATCGTTTCTTGAGAAGCAAGCAGTAAAAGCCTTGGCTGAAACCTTGCTAGAAATGAGGTTAGCAAATGCCCAAACCGAAGCTATGGAAGTATAAGCAGCACACCCTGACGCAGCTATTAGCGATAAGTGGAAAACTCTATCAGGAATCAAAAGAATGGGCCACTAAAGTTACGGAGGTCCATAACAAACAAATGAATCGAGGTGAATATGAAGATGCAAAAGCGAATCAGGCTTTTATACAGCGATAGCAAAAAAGGCATCATGGAAGAACTAGCTGAATTCAAACGCGAGCCGTGCGTATACAATCCCAAGGCGCCTAAGCTGATTGCACACCGTAATGGGCATTATACGGCCCTGGTGTGGTATCAATACAGAGAACAGGAGGTATATTGCCATGAGTCGACTCATTAGGAGGCTCGAGAAGTTGGAGAATGCCAGAGGCGGCGATATCCTTGAAGTGGCCTTCTTTGACCACGAGCCCACAGAATCGGAGCTAGAGAAACTAGGACCAAATACCATAATTTTTATTGATGATATTGAGGAGGAAGAATAATGGAAAACACATTAAAAGAACTTCTCGCAGAAGTCGAAAGCATCAACGAGAAGTTAGAACGTATTGAAAAACACACAAAGCCAATCGACTTAAAAGCAGATGTCACTGCTAAGTTAGACGAAATCAAAGCTAAGAAAGATAACCAAATTCAGGAGGAAACAATCATGGCAAAGGAAACTAAAGTAACGTACGAAATCAAAGCAGTTGTCATCAAGGAAGCTATTAAATTGGTGGAGCAAATCAAAGAAGCACACCGCGAATCTCACGATGTGCTCGAAATCAAAGTGACTAATCATTAAAAGAAAATCACAACTTTGATTATTTCACCAGGCAAAGAAACAATCTTATCACCAAGGCTAGTTGAATATCAAGTTAATTGCTGTGAGTATCACTCGCACACCAATTAACATCGCATCGTACTCTACATGACCAGTACAAAGTTGATAGATTTTGGAAACCAATGCATAGCAAAGTATGGTTCCAGCATACTTTAGGACTGGATCAGGTATTTCACAGACATAAGATTTAACCACATCAAAGGGGGTAACATTTTGAATATCATTAAAAACTTTTTCTATAAGATTCTCTGCTTCTTGGGCTTCACTGTCATTTCCATATTCCTCTATATCTGGCAGTCCTTGACAATACTCTTCGGTCTCAAGAATGACCGCATTTATAAGATCGTCAGAATATTCGAGAAAGGCCTCGCCGCCGAGAAGAGAGATAAATCGGCTGGTAGCGGGAAGATTAGCGAAGATAGAACCGAATCGATTTAGCGTATCTGTAATATTCGCCGCAGCCATCGATGCTGCAACAAAATCGGGTCTAACCGAATTATATATTCGATTAGAAGATTCCGCGACAATGCGTACAGAATCGTGAAACTTACTGAGATTATCTATTTGATTATATATTGGGCCCATTTTCTCATTAAGTCGGCTCACAACTTCTGCTAATTTCTGGGAGGTTTGACTATAACGATATAGGGCCTCAGGTGGTGTTGGAATTTTATCTGACACATATATCACCTCCCACTGACCAAGATTCCCGAATGAGGGGACAGTCATCGTCATTCTACCATCTAGGTAGGCTGGAGGGGATAGAGGGATCACAACTCAGCAAGAAACCTAAAACATTTAGCAAGAATATGCAAGAAAGGAAGATTTACATAGCAGCAGTACTAAAGAGATATTATGATAAGCCTTTACGTCGAATCAATGGCAAACCAAGGGAGAAAGGATTATGGTGAAGCTATGTCCAACCTAACACCCCGTCAGGAGAAGTTTTTACTTGCCCTTCTATCGGAGCCTACGGTCAACCAAGCATGCCGCACCGCTGGCATATCTCCAAAGACCGGAAGAAACTATCTTCATAGCGAAGTATTCAGTGAGGCCTACAAGAAGATGCGACGGGATATTATGAAGCAAACAACCGCACGCCTACAGTTTTTAGCATTAAAAGCAACCCAAGAACTAGAGAAGATTCTAGATAATCCCGAAGCTAGCCCATACGCCAAGATAAACGCTGCCCAGCTAGTACTTGATAAAGCGTATAAAGGGCTGGAATTAGAGGATCTAGAAGAACGTATCGAACGCTTGGAGCAGATTACAGATAATAACAAATAAAGGAGTTTTAAAAATATGAAACACGAAAAATTACAAACCATCATGGCAGAAACCCAAAAGAAGCTAGCCCCATATTCTGAGAAGGTAGAATATTTGCAATCAGAACTAGCTACAGCAAAAGCTGATTACGAGCAAGCAGAACCGAAACACGGCCGAAAAGCTATCAGTATCAAATTTGAAATCAGTGAGATTAATAAAGAGTTAACCAAAGCCAAATATGATTTAGAAGCGCAAATTACGGCCTTGTCCGGTAGCCTTTATCGTCAATTAGAGGTAGCTAAACAGGAAATCTTGGATGCTTATGTGGCTCGCGTCAAGGAAGAAAAAGGAGAAGCTCTAAAACAAGCCTTCAGTACTTTGTTCGGACTACAGAATGAAATCTCGCTGGCTGCTCGCCTCTACCAGGATGAATTGAATGCTGAATTAAGAGAGTTTCGACCTTACGGCATTGGGGATAGTGTATCCTTTGACCGTCTTTCTAGTACCGTAACCCTCTGGAATCTAGAAAAGATGCTAAGTGGCCAAGAATAAGCTAGAGTCACGTTGATTCTATAATCAAGAACTTGTATAATGTAGGTGTAGAAAGTAAAGTGAGGTGAGAGCTTTGGAAATTAAAGATATTAACATTCTGGATGGCCCGCTACTCAGTGATGATGTTTTTTTAACAATGATTGACGAGGCTCTCAAAGAGGAGTCTGATTAGCACCTGTTGAGGTGCTTTTCTTTGCACGCGTAAAGGATATAGAAAGAATCAAATCGAAGTAAGGTGATTAAAATGAAAAAGTACTATGTGACTACAACTGAAAATCCTAAAGTACTCAAATTTGATGTTGATACTATGTATGTATTTGATGGTGGATGGAAATCTAGTTTTTACTGGCTGGATAAAATCCTTATAAGTGACTATGTCGATTTCGAAGAAATAACAGAAGAAAAGGCCTACGAACTCATTGGTCGTATGGTCGCCTAATTCTAGCACCTTTCGAGGTGCTTTTTCTTTACCCAAAAACAAAGGTGATCATACACTTATACACTTCAATATCCGAAATGCAAAAAAAAGGAGAGAAACGAATTACGAAAATTAAAAATGACGGCCACATACTTTTACAAAAAGATGATGAAGTGGTACAATGACGATGAAGAAAGATAGAAGTAGAAAACTCGGGCGCTACACACCTTTGCGCAAGGTTTCTGGAGATGAGGGGAATGCCCGTCCCTCCTATCTTTTGAGCCACCCTTAGCGGTGGCTTTTTTATTTGCCACCAAGTAATACAAAAAGAGCGCATCATAATTGATACGCCCAACCGTCCGTGGGATATAAACTGGTTTAGATATTGGGTTAGATAACGAGGAGTGCCAATCAGTGGCAACAGGCAACAAATCAATAAGTACCCCGGTAATATTTGGCTTTTTGCTAGCCGATGATGCGGTTCGGTTTTACCTGAGTGCTCCCCACCGTCTCCGTTATATCAGATAAAAAAGCCGTCCTACGTAAGGAGGGCTTTTGACATTTTAATCTCTAAAATAATGAGGCAGGCTAGCGAAAACCCGTTTGTCGGCCCAACCAATCCAAGCGCCTTGGCAGAGTAGGGCGGCGATGGTGCCTAGGTTAACGGCATAGAGTTGGCCGGAGAGAGCAAACATAATAATCAGCATAGCAATTGGGATGCAAAAGGTTAGGAGTTGCGCATGTACGGGGTTGCCATTGCAGAACTTGAAGCGGATGGTGTTAGTCAATTCATCTAAAGGATGAATAATCCAATTGACCCGTTGATAGATGGAAATGGCAATAGCAATCAAGAAAATGCCGGCCACATTCAAGACCAGGCGTAACCAAACCGGCAGACCAGGCAAGCCCAGCCAGCCCATACCTTGCACAAAAAATTGGACCAAGACACTAAAAGGGAAGATGAAGGCAAAATTTCCTATAATTAGAGGAATATCTATTTTCTTATCGATGACAATATTCAAGATAATTCCTAACAAGGCATTGCAGAGCAAGACGGTACCCAGTTGAATAGGAAAATAGTTAGAGATATTGACTGAAGCAGCGGTCCACATGGAAGAGCCCATATTCATGGAAATGGTCAGAGCATTGCCAAAGGTGTTGAGCAAGATTGAGATAGATAGGTAATAGATTTTTTCCTGGAGAGTGAGTGGGCGGGGTTGAGACATTATTTAAAGTTCCTTTCTTAATTTCACAACCCTCTTATTCTAGCATAATTCCCCCAATTTGCCTATCAGGAAATCCTCAAGCAGACGGGTTGAAGTTAAGGCGCAAAATACCTATAATAGTAACTAGCAATAACCCGTATTTTATAGGAAGAAAAACTTCCTCACCCTACTAAAAAAGGGACTGACAAACGGATTTCTGGCTGAAGAAAGATAGAAAGAAGGAATACTATGGCACAAGTAGAAAGTTTTACCCTAGATCATAATGCCGTTAAGGCGCCTTATGTTCGCCTAGCCGGCACGGAGCGCCACGAAACTGGAGCCCTCTTGCAAAAATATGACTTGCGATTCTTGCAACCTAACCAAGATGCAATCCCTACAGGAGCACTCCATACTCTGGAACACTATTTGGCCATTAACTTACGCGATGAGTTGGAAGGGGTCGTGGATATTTCGCCAATGGGCTGCCGCACTGGTTATTACATGGTGATTTGGAATGAACACACGCCAGCAGAAGTGGCTCAAGCGCTAGCTAACGTTTTGAAGAAGGTTCAAGGTTTTACAGATATTCCGGCAGCGACTGCTAAGGAATGTGGTAATTACAAGGATCATTCGCTCTGGGGCGCCAAAGAGTATGCCCGTTTGGTCTTAGAACAAGGTATTAGCACGGATCCTTTTGTCCGTGATCAGGTAATCCGTTAATTTATATAAAAGGGACAGGCACCGACCTGCCCTTTTTGTCTACTCCAAGATAAGAATCAAAAAAATGTTGCTGACAGGAAAGATAGGGTAAGGTCTAGGGTCTAGTATGAGAGAGTAGGTCGTTAGCCTGCCATCCCTAGCCTGTTATAGGACACAAAAGGCGATGGTAGCGTTATTTTCATGAAAGCACTTCCTGTTTATTGGTCGTTTTCTGACCATTTGGAATAAGATGAAAATTACATGAGAAATATAAATGTATGCGGTTTAAGATTTGCATTATAGGAATAAGAATGGTATCATTAAAGAGGTTAGAGAAGGAGCAATTCTTCTTAAGACAGGAGTCTGAGAAGCTTTGCATGGTCAATCTTTGACCAAAGGAGGCAGATGATGCGAGATATGTTTTCTTTGATTGAGAAAGTCGTCCCGCAAGTCGGCCAAGAATTAGTACAGCGATTGCGCATAATGAAGACCTTGGCCCAACATCCCGAGCGGATTGGTCGTAAGACCCTAGCGGAGGAAGTGGCCCTATCAGAGCGTAGCTTGCGTACCTTGATGGATAGCTTGCGGTCTCAGGGCTTGGTGGATGTCAAGCAGTCGGGGATTCGGCTAACGCCCATTGGCTTAGATGTTTTAGAAGCCATGGAGCAGGCCTTAGATGATCACCACGAGTTCTTCGAGTTGGCTCAAGGAGTCAAGGAGAAGCTAGGGCTGCAAGAAGTCTGGATTGTCAAAGGTGATGCCGATGTCGATCCTAAGGTTGGGAGCCGGCTAGGACGCAAGGTAGCAGAGTTTCTGGCCTTGAACCTTGAATCAGGACGTCAAGTGCTAGCCATGACCGGGGGAACTACCCTGGCTCAAGTAGCCCAAGAATTCACACCTCAATTGGGAGAAGGTCGAGACCTAGTCTTTGTACCTGCTCGTGGCGGGGTTGGGGGTTCTTATGATATTCAAGCCAACAACATTGGGGGCTTGATGGCTAAGCAGACAGACGGTCAATTTGTGCCACTCTTTATCCCTGAGAATATTGGGGAGCAAGTTTCGCAAGTACTACTCAACAATCCTTCTATACGTCATGCTGTTGAATTAAGTAAGACAGCCAATGTGCTCTTGTTATCTGTTGGCAATGCCAATGTGATGGCAGAACGACATGATTTAAGGGCGGATCAGAAGCGATTATTGAAGGACCAAGATGCGGTTGGAGAAGCCTTCGGGGTGTTTTTCAATCAAAGTGGCCAGGAGGTCTTACGTTTACCGAGATTTGGGATTCAATTCCAGTCTTTGCGTGAGGTGCCTCTCTTGATTACCGTAGTAGGCGGCGCTAGCAAGGCCCGCGCTGTAGAGGCTTACTACAAACTTATCCAACATCATGGGGTTCTAATCTGTGATGAAGGAATCGCAAACATGGTTTTAAGTGGGGCTAATACCCCGTTAAAATAAATTTTTCCTTAAGGAGGAAGTCAAATATGACAGTAAAAGTAGGTATTAACGGTTTTGGACGTATCGGTCGTTTAGCATTCCGTCGTATCCAAGAAGTAGAAGGTTTGGAAGTTGTCGCAATCAACGACTTAACTGATGCTAAACAATTAGCACACTTATTAAAATATGACTCAACTCAAGGTCGTTTCAACGGTGAAGTTGAAGTATTAGACGGTGCTTTCCGTGTGAACGGTAAAGAAGTTAAAGTTTTAGCTAACCGTAATCCTGAAGAATTACCTTGGGGTGAATTAGGTGTAGATATCGTGCTTGAATGTACTGGTTTCTTCACTTCAAAAGAAAAAGCTGAATTACACTTAAAAGCTGGTGCTAAACGTGTAGTTATCTCAGCTCCTGGTGGTAACGACGTACCAACAGTTGTTTACAACGTTAACCACAACATCTTAACTGGGGATGAAACAGTAATCTCTGGTGCTTCATGTACTACTAACTGCTTGGCTCCAATGGCTAAAGCTTTACAAGACAACTTCGGCGTTGTAGAAGGCTTGATGACTACTATCCACGCTTACACTGGTGACCAAAACACCTTGGACGCTCCACACCCTAAAGGTGACTTGCGTCGTGCTCGCGCAGCAGCTGTAAACATCGTACCTAACACAACTGGTGCTGCTAAAGCTATCGGCTTAGTAATCCCAGAATTGAACGGTAAATTAGACGGGGCTGCACAACGCGTTCCTGTACCAACTGGTTCTTTAACTGAATTAGTAACTGTTTTAGAAAAACCTGTAACTGCTGAAGAAGTTAACGCAGCAATGAAAGCAGCAGCTAACGAATCTTACGGTTACACTGAAGATCCACTCGTATCTTCTGACATCGTAGGGATCACTTACGGTTCATTATTTGACGCAACTCAAACCAAAGTAATGACTGTAGGCGACAAACAATTAGTTAAGACTGTATCTTGGTATGACAACGAAATGTCATACACTGCTCAATTAATTCGTACCTTAGCTTACTTCGCAAGCTTATAATCATAAGTTTCATATACGAATGTCGAGCTTAGTCGCATGACACTCTAGGCGGGGAAGTGACAAGCTTCCTCGCCTTTTGTTTATTATCACCGCTTTGGTGTTGAGGTCAGTTGCATCAGCAGGTTGACCCATCGCCAGGAAGAGTCACTGCTGTCAATTGATAACAGCACCAAATCGCATGCCCAAGGAGGTTTTTATATGGCAAAAAAAATCGTAACTGATTTAGATGTAGCAGGTAAAAAGGTATTAGTTCGGGTGGACTTCAACGTTCCAATGAAAGACGGCGTCATCACTGACGACAACCGGATTGTTCAAGCTTTGCCAACTATCCAATACTTAATCGATAACAAAGCAAAACTCATCCTCTTCTCTCACTTAGGTAAAGTTAAGACTGAAGAAGACAAAGCTTCTAAGTCTTTAGCTCCAGTTGCAAAACGTTTAGGTGAATTATTAGGTAAGGAAGTAACTTTCGTGCCAGAAACTCGCGGGGCAGCTTTAGAAGCAGCTATCGATGGTTTAGCTGAAGGTGATGTCTTAGTATTCGAAAACACTCGTTTTGAAGACATCGACGGCAAGAAAGAATCTAAAAATGACCCAGAATTAGGCAAATACTGGGCAAGCTTGGGTGACCTCTTTGTCAACGATGCTTTCGGGACAGCTCACCGTTCCCACGCATCTAACGTTGGGGTGGCAAGCCACTTGGAAACTGCCGCTGGTTTCTTGATGGATAAGGAAATCAAGTTCATTGGTGGCGCGGTTGACAATCCAAAACGTCCATTCGTTGCTATCTTAGGTGGAGCTAAGGTCTCTGATAAGATTGGGGTTATTGAAAATCTCCTCGATAAGGCTGACAAAGTCTTAATCGGTGGTGGGATGGCTTACACCTTCTTCAAAGCAAAAGGCTACGAAGTAGGGCTTTCGCTCTTAGAAGCTGATCGCGTAGAATTAGCTAAAGAAATCATGGCCAAGGCTGGCGACAAATTAGTATTGCCAATCGACAACAAGGTGGCGCCAGAATTTAGCAATGACGCACCAATTACAGTGGTGCCTTCAGATGCTATTCCAGCAGATCAAGAAGGTTTAGACATCGGTCCAGCGACTGTTAAACTCTTCTCTGACTACTTACAAGATGCTAAGACCGTTGTATGGAACGGGCCTATGGGTGTCTTCGAGTTCTCTAACTTTGCTGGCGGGACCATTGGGGTCTGCGAAGCAATTGCGCACCTTGAAGGGGCAACCACTATTATCGGTGGTGGGGACTCTGCAGCAGCTGCGGCTCAATTAGGCTATGCTGACAAGTTCACTCACATCTCAACTGGTGGGGGCGCGTCCTTAGAATACCTCGAAGGTAAGGAATTACCAGGGGTTGCTTCTATCTCAGACAAATAAGAATTCAATCAATCTGTGAAGGCCAGGGCTTCTTTCTAAGTCCTGGTACCTTCCGTAATCCTTAGGAGGATACTAATGAGAAAACCAATTATTGCAGGTAACTGGAAAATGAACAAAACCAACGAAGAAGCCAAGGCTTTCGTTGAGGCGGTTAAAGGCAAATTACCTTCCGCAGATCTTGTTGAAGCAGTTGTAGGCGTTCCAGCTTTAGTGGCTTCAGACGTTAAAGCAAGCTTAGCTGGGTCAAACTTAGGTTTGGCAGTACAAAACTGCTACTTCGAAGATGCAGGTGCCTTTACAGGTGAAACTAGCCCAGCATCACTCAAAGCATTAGGTGTTGACTATGTTATCATTGGTCACTCAGAACGTCGTGAATACTTCCATGAGACAGACCAAGACGTTAACAAGAAGGGCTTAGCAATCTTCCGCAACGGCATGGTGCCAATTATCTGCTGTGGTGAAACCTTAGAACAATACGAAGCAGGTCAAGCAGAAGAAGTTGTTGAAAAACAAGTAACAGCTGCTTTGGCAGGCTTCTCAGAAGATCAAGTGAAAGCTTCTGTTATCGCTTATGAACCAATTTGGGCGATCGGGACTGGTAAATCTGCAACCCAAGAAGACGCACAAAAAATGTGTGCGGCGGTTCGCTCAGTCGTAGCTAAGAACTTTGGTCAAGCAGCAGCAGACGCTGTACGCGTGCAATACGGTGGCTCTGTTAAACCAGAGAACGTGGCAGAATACATGTCATGTCCAGATGTTGACGGTGCCTTAGTCGGTGGTGCTTCTTTAGTACCAGAATCATTCTTAGCTTTATTAGAAGGTGTGAAATAATGTCAAAAGCTCCTGTAGCCTTAATCATCTTGGACGGCTTCGCTATTCGCGACGAAGTGTTCGGGAATGCCGTTAAAGCAGCCAAGAAACCAAACTTTGACCGTTACTGGGAAACTTACCCTCATAACCAACTCAAAGCCAGCGGTGAAGACGTGGGCTTGCCAGATGGCCAAATGGGTAACTCCGAAGTAGGTCACTTGAATATTGGGGCAGGGCGTATTGTCTATCAATCCCTAACCCGTATTAACATTTCCATTCGTGAAGGCCAATTCTACGAAATTCCTGAATTGGTTGAAGCGGTGAAAGCAGCCAAAGAATCAGGTAAAGCTCTTCACTTGATGGGCTTAATCTCTGACGGTGGGGTTCACTCTCACTACGAGCACCTCTTTGCGCTCTTACGTTTAGCTAAGCAATATGGCCTTGAAAAAGTCTATGTGCATGGCTTCTTAGATGGTCGTGACGTGGCGCCATCTTCAGGTTTAGACTTCGTTAAGAAGACTGAAGAAGTATTTGGGGAAGTCGGCGTAGGTCGCTTCGCAACCATTTCTGGTCGTTACTATGCTATGGACCGTGACAAGCGTTGGGAACGGGTGCAACTGGCTTATGACGCTATGGTTCACGGTAAAGGCGCTCAATTTGACTCTGCTGTGGCAGGGATTGAAGCTTCCTATAAGGAAGAAGTTTACGATGAGTTTGTTGTGCCATTTGTGGTCACTGAAGGTGGTCAACCAGTAGCTGAGATTGAATCTGGCGACTCTGTTGTCTTCTTCAACTTCCGTCCAGACCGGGCTATCCAATTAGGGACTGCCTTGTCTAACCCAGCGTTCGACGGTTTTGACCGCGGCGACTATCCAAAAGACCTCAAATTCGTGACCTTCACTGTGTACAGCGATGATGTCTTAGCAGAGATTGCCTTCAAGAAGGTTGACCTCAAAAACACCATCGGTGAAGTCCTGGCCGATAATGGCAAACAACAATTACGGATTGCAGAAACTGAGAAATATCCTCACGTGACCTTCTTCATGAGTGGTGGCCGTCACGAGGAATTCCCAGGCGAAGATCGGATCTTAATCCCATCTCCTAAGGTCGCAACCTATGACCTCAAGCCAGAAATGTCTGCTTATGAAGTCAAGGATGCCCTAGTAGCTGCTATCAATGAAGATAAGTTGGATGCTATCATCCTTAACTTCGCTAACCCTGACATGGTAGGTCACTCTGGTATGTTAGAACCAACTGTCAAAGCCATTGAAGCAGTTGACGAGTGCTTGGGTGAAGTCGTTGACTTAATCTTAGCCAAAGGTGGTTCTGCCATCATTACAGCTGACCACGGAAACTCAGACGAAGTGGTGACTTTAGACGGTCAACCAATGACTGCCCACACAACTAACCCAGTGCCGGTTATTGTAACTAAGCCAGGGGTAGAGCTCCGTTCAGGCGGCCGTTTGGCTGACTTAGCCCCAACCATGTTAGATTTATTAGGGGTTGCGCAACCGGAAGAAATGACCGGGGAATCCCTCATTAAGAAATAGGTTAAAAAGCAAGAAAATCTTTGCATTTTGCCACGAAAATCACTAAAATAGATAGTGGCAATACTCTTAAGTAATTAAGAGGCTAATCAACTTTAAAGGAGAGAACAATATGCCATACATTACAGACGTTTATGCTCGTGAAGTCCTCGACTCTCGCGGTAACCCAACCATCGAAGTAGAAGTTTACACTGAAAGTGGTGCCTTCGGTCGTGGGATGGTTCCATCAGGTGCGTCAACTGGTGAATATGAAGCAGTTGAATTGCGTGATGGCGACAAATCACGTTACTTAGGTAAAGGGGTTTCTAAAGCAGTTGACAACGTGAACAACGTCATCGCTGACGCTTTGTTAGGCTACGATGTGTTAGAACAAAACGCCATCGACAAATTGATGATTGAATTAGACGGGACTCCTAACAAAGGGAAACTCGGTGCTAACGCAATCTTAGGTGTATCGATTGCTGTTGCTCGCGCTGCTGCTGACTACTTAAACGTTCCACTTTACAAATACTTAGGTGGCTTCAATACGAAAGTATTACCAACACCAATGATGAACATTGTCAATGGTGGTTCTCACTCTGACGCGCCAATCGCTTTCCAAGAATTCATGATCTTGCCAGTAGGCGCACCAAGCTTCAAAGAAGCACTTCGTTGGGGGGCAGAAATCTTCCACGAATTGAAATCCATCTTACACAAACGTGGTTTAGTAACTGCTGTTGGTGACGAAGGTGGTTTCGCTCCTAACTTTGAAGGGACTGAAGATGGCGTAGAAACTATCTTAGAAGCTATCAAGAACGTTGGTTTGGAACCAGGTAAAGATGTATTCTTAGGTTTCGACTGTGCAGCTTCTGAATTCTACGAAGATGGCGTATACGACTACACCAAGTTCGAAGGTGACAAAGGTGCAAAACGTACGTCTGCTGAACAAGTAGACTACTTGGAAGAATTGGTTAACAAATACCCAATCATCACCATTGAAGACGGTATGGACGAAAACGACTGGGATGGTTGGAAATTATTGACTGACCGTTTAGGTTCTAAAGTTCAATTAGTGGGTGACGACTTGTTCGTAACTAACACTGCTAAATTGTCTGAAGGGATTGAAAAAGGGATTGGTAACTCAATCTTAATCAAGGTTAACCAAATCGGTACCTTGACTGAAACCTTCGATGCAATCGAAATGGCTCAAAAAGCTGGTTACACTGCGGTAGTATCTCACCGTTCAGGTGAAACTGAAGACTCAACCATCTCTGATATCGCTGTAGCAACTAACGCTGGCCAAATCAAGACTGGTTCATTGTCACGTACTGACCGTATCGCTAAGTACAACCAATTGCTCCGTATCGAAGACGAATTAGGCGAAGTAGCTCGCTACGACGGCTTGAAGTCTTTCTACAACTTAGGTAAATAATCCTTAAGTAAGTTCGAGGCTAGGACATATGTCCTAGTCTCTTTTTATATTGTCTAGACTAGCCTGCAAAATATTGACTTGCTTGTTAGCTGAACATATTTTCTTATGTGAAATTGAAGAGGGGAGTAGTTGCTAATAAGAGAAAATAAAAACTTAAGATAAGCTAAAACTTAAAGGGAATAGAATTTAGTTAGAAGTAGCAAAAAGAAGTCGCTTCACTATTCAAAGTGCCTTGTTTTTGTGTAAAATAGAAGTGACGAGAAGTGATGAGGGCAGAGGAGCGCGTATGAGTGTGAGTGGAATAGGAGTACTATATTTTCTGATTATTGTAGTTGCCAATGCCGTAGGTAGCGTGTCGGGTATGGGCGGTGGTGTCATTATCAAGCCAGTTTTGGACTTTGTAGGCCATGATTCAGTAGTGGCCATCTCTTTTTATTCGACGGTGGCAGTCTTTACCATGTCTTTGGTATCGACCATACGTCAGGTCCAAGCTGGGCGTAAGATTCAGTGGCAGCAAGTAGCCTATCTGGCTTTAGGGTCAGTTTTGGGCGGCTATCTAGGTAATCAAACTTTTGAATTTTTGCTTAAAAGAGCAGCACAGACCAGTCAGGTTACCCTGATTCAGATTGCTGTGACTGTGGCACTTTTAGTATTTGCCATGATTTACACGCGCTACGAAAATTTCCATTGGTCCAAGCAAGGGGCACTCTGGTATAGTGCTGTAGGTTTAAGTTTAGGTTTTTTTGCTAGTCTATTAGGAATCGGCGGGGGACCGATTAACGTTTCCTTACTCATGCTGGTTTTCGCCATGCCAATCAAGGAAGCTACGATCTATTCTATTGCTACTATTTTTTGTTCCCAGTTAACTAAGTTGGTGACCATTGCCTGGGGGGCTGGCTTTGCTCGCTATGACCTGTCGATTTTGGTATATATCGTACCAGCGGCTATCGTGGGTGGCATACTAGGAGCACGGATGTCACGACTTCTATCCGACCAAGCTGTTCGCCGGGTCTTTCAATGGGTGGTCTTGCTAGTCATTGGGATTAATCTCTATAATGCCTTTCAATTATGGCATTAGGAGTTGTTTGCTTGCCTAATATGTGGTATTATAAGGGGTAGAGATTTTCGAAAAAGGAGGAAGTACCTTGTCAGAAGTATTGACTGTTGCCTTAGTCATCGTATCAATTATTCTAATTATGTTGGTCATCATGCAACCATCTAAAAGTAATGCAGCAAGCTCATTGTCAGGTGGTAGTGCCGAGAACCAAATGAGTAAGACCAAGGCCCGTGGTTTTGAGGCTTTTCTCATTCGCTCAACCGTGGTGTTTGGCGTCTTGTTCTTTGTGTTAGCCTTAGCACTTGCTTATTTCTCTTCTAAATAAGTTGCTTAAGTTTTAGATCTCTGACCTTAGACTCAGAGGTCTTTTTTCTTGAAAAGGAGGAATGACTATGCCCCTCTCTAAGGGTGCCTATTATTTAGAAGTTCCGGGAGCACGGCTTGGTATCATTCTCTGCCACGCCTACACTGGTAGCACAGCTGACGTAAGACCCCAAGCTGGATTACTAAATCGTCAAGGCTACGGAGTACTCTGTCCCTTATTTACAGGGCATGGGACGACAGATATCCAAGATATCTTGAATGCTGGGCCTGAAATCTGGTGGCAAGACTTGCAAGAGGCTCTAGCCTTTATGAAAGAACGCTACGAAAAAGTCCTTGTCTTCGGCCTATCGATGGGCGGAGTTATGGCCATGCGCGCCCTATGTGAGGCGGATAGTCAGCTTCTTGGTGGGGGCGTCTTTAATTCGCCAGTAATTAGTCGGGATGGCCTGCAGCTAGAAAATCGCTTCATGTCTTTTGCCCGCTACTTGGCAGAAAAGCGAGGCGATTTACCTGCCTATTTGCAGACAGAAGAAGCAGTTCGGACTGCCCACCGGCAACAGGTGGCGGATATACAGGCTTTCGCTCGCGATTTCGAGGACCAACTCGCTTCGATTGAACTACCTGTTTACATTGTTCAATCGGCCCAAGATGAATTAGTGGATCCAGAAGCGGTCTATGATTTGCTAGAGGCTCTGGAATCTGCCAAAATCAGCTTTCACTGGTGTGAAGAGAACACCCATGTTATTACCACTAACCGCAATCGGTCAGACTTCGAAGCTAGCCTATTGCAATTTATTCAAGCATTTGATAACTAAAGAAATTTAATTTAAAACAAAGGAGGTGCATGAGACGCTATGAGTGCACTCACAAGCATTGAAAAAAGAATTTTGTCCTATTTGAAGGACCAAGAAGCGGGGGCGACCGTAACAAGCCAGTCATTGGCCAAAGCCCTCAATTACGGTGGCACCAAGATGTATAAGAAATTGGTGCGCGCTATTAACTATTTAGAAAATATTGGAGAGTTAGAGCAGACCAAACGAGGTCATTATCGCCTTAATTCACAGTCTACCAAGACAGTAGTGGGGACCTATCGAGCCAATGCCCAAGGCTTTGGTTTTGTCACCTATGCTGAAGACCAACCTGATTTCTTCGTTCCTCGAGGCCGTGCTCTGAACGCCATGCAAGGGGACACGGTTGAGGTTGAAGTCCTGAAATTGGCTAATCCTCAAACTGGTAAAGGTTCTGAGGTTCAAGTCTTGCGCGTAATTGAACGCGCAGTGAACCAGTTGGTAGGGGAATTCGTCGCTTACCCGAGTGAAGTTCGTCAGGAACGTCAGGCTCTGGGCTATGTCTTACCACAAGGTGATTACAGTAACGCCGTCCGGGTTGAAATCGATCCAGCTGGGATTCAGCCTGCAGACCATTCTATTTGTATTGTTAAGATTAGTCAGTATCCGACAGCTGAAGCACCCCACATTTTACGAGGCTTAGTAGCCAAGGAAATTGGTCACCGGGATGAGCCTGGTGTGGATATCTTATCCGTTCTCTATCAATTTGGAATTCCGCATGAGTTCCCAGAGGCAGTGAAAGAAGCGGCTGAGGCAGTGCCTCAGACCTTATCAGATCAGGACCTTGCCAATCGGGAAGATTTACGACAAGAGGTCATCCTGACGATTGACGGGGCAGATGCCAAGGACTTGGATGATGCCATCTCGCTTAATCGCCTAGAGAATGGTGACTATGTCCTGGGTGTTCATATTGCTGACGTCTCCTATTATGTAGAAGAGGGTTCTGCCTTAGATTTGGAAGCTTACCAGCGTGGAACTTCTGTCTATTTAACTGACCGAGTCGTGCCAATGTTGCCGCAACGCTTGTCTAATGGGATTTGTTCCCTACATCCGCATGAAGATCGCTTGACCTTATCTTGCCAAATGGTTATAGATAGCCAAGGGCAGGTTAAATCCCATCGTATCTTCCGCTCAGTCATCCATTCTTCTTACCGCATGACCTATGATGATGTCAATGCGATTCTAGAAGGGGATGAGGGGCTACGCCAAAAATATGCGCCAATCGTGGACCTTTTAGAAGATATGAGCAAGCTCCACCATCTGCTAGAAGCCAAACGGATTAAGCGAGGGGCGTTAGATTTTGATGCGCCAGAAGCCAAGGTCTTAGTTGATGGCCAAGGTCATCCCTTAGATATTCAATTGCGGGAACGAGGTGTGGCTGAACGTTTGATTGAATCCTTTATGCTAGCAGCCAATGAGACGGTGGCTAAGCACTATATGACACGTGACTATCCTATGCTCTATCGTGTCCATGAACAACCTGATTCAGAACGTATGCAGCGATTCGCTGAGTTTATTACAGCATTTGGCATTGTCCTCAGAGGTAAGGTAGAAAGCATTGCACCTAAGCAACTGCAGCAAGCCCTTAAGCAAGTTGATGGGCAAGACTTTGAACAGGCTGTGTCCACTATGATGTTACGTTCTATGAAACAAGCGCGCTATAGTGAAGAAGCCCTTGGTCACTATGGGTTAGCAACGGCTGAGTATACCCACTTTACTTCGCCTATCCGGCGCTATCCGGACCTGATCGTTCATCGCCTTATTCATCGTTATCTGGATAAGAAACCAAGTCATCAGGATAAGGCTCGTATTTTTGACCAGTTGCCAGGCATTGCTGACCAAAGTTCTAAAATGGAGCGCCGGGCCATTGACGCCGAGCGTGATGTGACTGCCATGAAAAAAGCCGAATACATGCTAGATAAAATCGGGCAAGAATTTGAAGGCGTCATCTCTTCGGTGACCTCCTTTGGTATCTTTGTTGCTTTGCCTAACACAGTAGAAGGCTTGATTAGTCTTAAGGATTTGACAGGCGACTATTATGAGTTTGATCAGGTCCATCTCTTGCTAGTCGGGCAAAGAACAGGGCGAATCTTCCGCATTGGTCAGAAGGTTAAAGTACGTTTGGAAGCTGTGAATGTAGGCGAACGTGAAATTGATTTTAGCTTACTAGAGGCTGAACCAGTGACTGGTTTAGATGTAGACTTAGTCCTGCAGCGCAGCAAACAGGCTAAAGCTGCTAACAAGTCGGCTAAAGGCAAAGTTCAAGACAGACAGCGCAAAGACAAGGCGGCAAGAGCTTCCGCTAAGAAGAAGCATGTGACTAAAGAAGACAGGGCCTCTGGCAATAAGGCTGGAACAGGTAAATCCAAGGGCTCAAAAGCCAATAAAGGTCGTCAAGAAGACAAGGGGAAAGCCAAATCTAAGTCTGCTAGCAAGCGTCATCGTAAGGAACTGTCTGAGCATCAAAGCAAGGACAGTCGTCAGGCCAAGAAACAGTCTTTTGCTAGCGATAAGTCTAGCAAAAAGTCAGCTATGTCTGCGGAAAACAAGTTCAAGCAATTTAAGATTAAACGCAAGCAGCCTCAGGCGAACCGCCTAGGCTAGCTCCTGCGGAAAAGAGGTGACTGATGTCGCAAGATAAGCCCTTAGCTCAGAATCGTAAGGCGCGTCATGATTATGAGATTCTCGAAACCTATGAGGCAGGCATGGTCTTAACCGGGACAGAGATTAAGTCCATTCGTAAGGGTAAGATGAACCTCAAGGATGGCTTTATCTCCATTCGTGACGGGGAGGCTTGGCTGAAGCAGGTCCATATTAGCCCCTATGACCATGGTAATATTTTTAACCATGATCCGGAGCGTGACCGCAAGCTTTTGCTTCATAAGGAAGAGATTCAGACTCTACACCGCGAAGTCCAACAAAACCGGATGACCTTGGTACCACTGAAGGTTTATCTAGTAAGAGGACGGGCCAAATTACTCTTTGGCCTTGCGCGTGGTAAGAACAAGTATGATAAGCGTCATGCCCTCAAGGATCAACAGGCCAAACGGGATATTGACCGCGCCCTTAAAATTAGATAAGCAACTGGGACCATGGGTCCCAGTTTTTTGTGCCCATTATCTTGAAAAGGGCTAGGTCGATAAGCTTTTATGTAAAAAAATGGTTACCATACTTTCCTATTAAGAGGGGATTGTGGTAGAATAAGATTGATAGAGTCTGCCTCGCTCAGGAGGCAACTAGATAGAGAAAGGAAGTTATTAATCAATGATTTTTAAAGTAACATATCAACCCAATACCCAACAAGTTCCTACTCGGGAAAATACCCAAACCCTTTATGTAGAAGCTGCCAGCAAAGGGGAAGCACGGGAATTGATTGCTAAGTATACACCATACAATGTGGAGTTCGTCCAAGAATTATCACCTGCTCATTTAGCTTATGAGCAAGAGTCCAACCCGGACTTCGAAGTGTCGGTGTTCTAGTATGGCAGTTAATTTAAAAAATAACGAAACCGGTGTCTTCGCCCTAGGGGGCTTAGGCGAAATCGGGAAGAACATGTATGGTGTACAGTTCCAAGACGAAATCATCTTACTAGATTGTGGGGTCATGTTCCCAGAAGATGATTTGTTAGGGATTGATTACGTAATTCCTGATTTTTCCTATATTATGCAAAACCAGAGTAAGGTCAAGGCCCTAATTATTAGTCACGGTCACGAAGACCACATCGGGGGCATTCCCTTCCTCTTGCAGCAAATCAATGTGCCTATTTATGCCGGTAAACTAGCGGCTTCGCTCATTCGCAATAAGTTGCAAGAACGCGGACTTCTGCGTCAAGCTGAAATTCACGAAATTGATGAAGATGCGGTCATCCGTTTCCGCAAGACAACCGTCAGCTTCTATCTGACTACCCACAGTATTCCAGAAGCCTACGGGGTGGTCGTTAAGACACCTCCAGGCAACATCGTCTTTACAGGTGACTATAAGTTCGACTTCACTCCTGTAGGTAAGCCGGCGGACTTACACCGCATGGCTAAGATCGGGGAAGAGGGCGTCTTAGTCCTTTTAGGGGATTCCACTAACTCAGAAATTCCAACCTTTACCAAGTCGGAACAAGTGGTGGGGCAGTCCATTAAGAATATTATTCAGAAGGTAGAAGGTCGGGTAATCTTTGCCACCTTCGCCTCCAACGTGTCGCGTCTCCAACAGGTGGTTGAAACGGCTCAAGAAACAGGACGTAAGATTGCTGTCTTCGGGCGTAGTATGGAATCGGCCATTAAGACAGGACGGGAACTGGGCTATATCAAAGATGATGATGAACTCTTTGTAGAGCAACGTGACCTTAACCGGGTACCGGCTGAGCAACTCATTATTCTCTGTACGGGTTCGCAAGGGGAACCGATGGCAGCCCTAAGTCGGATTGCCAACGGGACTCACCGTCAGATTCAAGTTCAACCTAACGATACAGTCATCTTCTCAAGTTCACCAATTCCTGGTAATACCATGAGTGTTAACCGCGTCATTAACCAACTCTGCGAAGTTGGGGCCCATGTTATTCATGGTAAGGTTAACAACATCCACACATCTGGGCACGGTGGTCAGCAAGAGCAATTGCTGATGATGCGCCTTATGAAGCCTAAGTACTTCATGCCAGTCCATGGTGAATTCCGTATGCAGAGTATTCAAGCTGGCCTAGCCCAACAAACAGGGATTCCTAAGGAAAACTGCTTTGTTATGGAAAATGGTCAAATGCTAGCGGTAACCGCTGATAGTGCTCGAATTGCGGGTAAGTTCACGGCAAATAGTATCTATGTGGATGGAAGCGGCATTGGCGATATTGGCCATGTCGTGATTCGCGACCGTCGTAACCTATCAGAAGATGGTTTAGTGGTGATTTCTGCCACCTTAGACTATGAGAACAAGCAGTTGGTTAGCGGACCTGACATTATGTCGCGTGGTTTTATCTACATGAGAGAGTCTAGCGACTTAATTCACTCCTTACAGTCTAGCCTCAAGTCGGCCATTAACCGTGGCCTCAACGAAAATGGCAATAACGTGAGCGAACGCTTGATTCGCGATATGATTATGGACACCATCGTGCCTCTAATTTATGAACGGACCGAACGTTCTCCAATGATTATGCCAGTCTTGCTGGACATCAATAAGGGTGTCCGCCGTCGCAAACAACGAACCGAACAAGAGTAAGCAAAATCTAGACAGATAAGCTTATTAGAAAAGAGGAATGTTTATGTCACGTATTGAAAAAGTAAGAGCTCAGCTCGCTGCACAAGGATTAGATGCCTTGGTAGTGACCAACTTAAAGAATATTCGCTATTTAGCTAATTTTACAGGGACGACGGCGGCCTTGATTATTACGTCAGATCAAGCCATTTTCGTGACCGATTTCCGTTATGTGCAGCAAGCAAGTAAGCAAGCACCAGATTTTACCTTGTTACAAAACAAGAAGGAAATCTTTGCTGAAATTAATGACTTCTTAGTTGCTCATAATATTCAGAAAGTCGGGATTGAAGCGGACGAAATGAACGTTTCGACTTATCTTCGTATTAAGGATTTCTTTGGCCCAGAAGTGGTGCCAACTCAGGGCTTAATTGAGAAAATCCGCGAAATTAAGGACGCAGACGAATTGGCAACCATGAAGAAGGCCTGCGAGATTACCGACCAAGCCTTCAGCCATATTCTGACCTTCATTAAGCCTGGTGTCACTGAAATTGAGGTGGCTAACGAGTTAGAACGTTACCTCAAAACCTTGGGAGCTAGCGCTATGTCCTTTGATACCATTGTAGCCAGCGGCTTACGTTCTGCAATGCCTCACGGGGTGGCTTCTGATAAGGTCATTGAAGAAGGCGATGTAGTAACCTTAGACTTCGGTTGCTACTATCAAGGCTATTCTTCTGACATGACTCGTACCATTGCGGTTGGTTCAATTGATCCAAAACTGGAAGAAATTTACCATATTGTGTTGGAGGCCCATAACTTGGTTAACCAAAAGGCTAAAGCCGGTATGACCGGGGCTGAATTGGATGCTATCGCTCGTGATTATATTAGTGAAAAAGGTTATGGTCAGTACTTCGGTCACAGTCTGGGTCATGGTGTCGGTTTGGACATTCATGAAGCACCAGGTGTCAATTCCAAGAATGACCAACCAGTTGAAGTTGGTATGGTCATTACCAATGAACCAGGCATTTATATCGAAGGCTTAGGTGGCGTTCGGATTGAAGATGACTTAGTAGTTCACCCAGACCATGTAGAACTGCTTAACCGCAGTCCAAAAGAATTGATTATTTTAGAAGTTTAAACCTAAAAAGGAGGAAGCCCAGATGACCCAAGAAAATAGTCATTTTGAACCACAAACGGTGGCACCCTTAGGGGAAATTAACATCACTACTGGTGTCCTTGAAGCTATTGCAGCTAAAGCTGTAAGTGAAGTAGAAGGGGTCTACCAACTCCACAAATCCTTCCAAACAGAAGTAGGTGGATTCTTTGGTATGAATCCTGATCGGGTTGGTGCTCGTGTTCGCCGCGACGATTCGGAAATTGCCATTGATGTTAAAATTGACCTTAAATACGGCTATTCTGTACCTGAAGTTGCCATGAAGGTTCAACAAAAAGTTAAGGAACAAATCTTCTTCATGACGGATTTAGTTGTTCAAGAAGTCAATGTCCATGTCGCTAGCATCCAAACAGAAGCTAGTCAGCCTGTGGATTATCTCCACTTAGATGAAACTGATGGTGAGTAGTGTGACCAAGATGAGTAATCGACACCAAGTTCGGGAGAAGGCCGTTCAGACCATCTTCCAACTCATCCGGCCTCAAGTGCCCGTAAGCTTAGACCAAGCTTGTGCCTTCGCCCTTGAAGCGGGCAACGACCCTGAAGCTGGCTTTGAAGGCTCAGATGCCTACTTGGACCGCCTGGTTCAGGGTGTCAACCAAACAGCTGAGGAGCTAGACCAACGTATTAGTCACTATCTATCTGAAGACTGGACTTTGGACCGCTTGGCGCGGATTGACCTAGCAATTCTACGTGTTGCTTTCTACGAACTGCTCTATGTGAGTGAGGACGAAGTGCCAAGCAAGGTAGCGGTCAATGAAGCAGTAGAGCTAGCCAAGACCTTTAGTGATGACAAATCAAAGCAATTCATTAATGGTGTACTGGCAGGTCTTCTAAAAGACCTTAAGAACTAAACATAAAAAGACCACCAAACTAAGATTTGGTGGTCTTTTTATGTTGTCTCAGAGCTTGGTAGAGGTCGCTAATGAGCGTATCCACCTCATCCATTGGAAGGCCAGAAAAACTCAGGAAGATTTGCTGGTCGAAGCCAGTCTGGGCTTGGATAGAGAAGTCGGCTAACGTCTTTAGACGAATACCCTCTTGAGCCAGTTGGGCCTGAAAAGGCTGGCTATGGAAAGCAAAACTCGGCTGAATTAATAGATGGAGTCCTGCATCAAGGCCAATTAGTTGGGCTTGAGGATCTTGCGCTTCAATGGCGTTAATCAGCCTATCACGCTTGCGTTTGTAGAAGCTTCGGGCTCGATTGAGATGGCGTTCTAAGTGACCTTGCTGGATAAAATCGTGAATAGCATACTGAGAGATGGTATTGAGGTTGACTGCGAATTGCTTTTCCTTCTGATAGAAAAGAGATAGAAGGCTTGCTGGCAATACCATATAGCTGATGCGGAGGCCAGGGCTGAGAATGCGGGACAGGCTGCCCATATAGATTACTTGATTTCCTTGGTCTAATTGTGCCAGAGAGGGGACAGGTCGGCCAGTATATTTAAATTGGCTATCGTAGTCATCTTCAATAATCCAGCGATTAGGACTTTGCCTAGCCCAGTCTAAGATAGCTTGGCGACGGGGTAGAGGCATAACTGATCCGGTCGGAAATTGATGGGTAGGAGTGACGCTAAGGATATCTAACTGGTCCAGTGGTATCTCTTCAATAGATAACCCTAGTTGATCAAGTGGGCAGGCTTGGACCTGCCAACCCATTTCTTTCAAAAATGGTAGCTGAGCGTGGTAGCCGGGATCTTCAATCCCAATTCGACGCTTAGGAGGAAGGAGCTGGACTAAAACTTGATAGAGGGCCTGAGCATTAGGGCCGAGGATTAGTTGGTCTGGTTGACATGGAACACCACGTTCATTGGCTAGATAGCTTGCCAAACTACTTCTAAGTGGCGCTAAGCCCTGAACAGAACTAGGCCCAAGTAAGTCAGGGGATTGGGAGTCAAATCGCTGAGTATAAAGTTTGCGGAAAATTTCATAGGGAAAGAGGCTAGGGTCTGTTTCGGCCTTGGTTAAGTCATAGCGCCAACTAGGGTTAGGACTAGTGGTTAGGCTGGCTTGTTCTGAGGTCAGTTGGACTTGGAAACGCACATCGGCCACGAAGTAGCCTTGGCGTGGTCGGGTTTCTAGATAGCCTTCGAGGCTTAATTGGTCGTAGGCGTTAATGACGGTATTGAGGCTGATGCCTAAATCCTTGGCTAATTGGCGTTTGCTTGGGAGCTTTTGATGGGCGGCTAAGTGGCCGGAATGGATTTGATTTTTAATAGCTTGATAAAGCTGACTATAGAGCGCTTCTTTCTTGTTTGGGTCGAGATGAATAAGCATAGAGTCCTCCAACTGGTACTAGTCATTTGCAATAAACTGGCACTATTAATGGTACCAGAAATGGGGTATGATAACAAGCAGAGGGAGGGAATTGAATGGCAAGTATTTTGGTAGTGAATGATATTCCTGGCACTGGCCAGGTGGCTGGTTTAACGAATTTGTCTGTATTGAATGCAGCTGGTTACGAGGTGACCCTCCTGCCTACAGTTTACTTAACCCACCATACCGGACGTTGGCCAGTCTACCGCGAGAGTTTGGATGCAGCCTTTTCGGCCTCTTTAATGGCTTGGCGGCAGGTCAAGTTCCAGGCTATCGTGACCGGATATTTTGGCAATGCCAGCCAGATTCAGCAATTTGTTAACTGGTATAAACATTACCAATCCGACACCTTTTTGGTGGTGGACCCTATCATGGGAGATCGTGGCCAGCTTTATACCGGGCTGGATCAGGATTATGTTACAGCTATGCAAGAACTGGTTGCCTTAGCCGACTATGCCCTGCCGAATTTGACGGAGGCCTATCTCTTGGCTGGCCTAGATGCCGAGTTAGTTAAGACTCAGGAAGATAAGCAAGCTCTTGAGACTTTGGCTAATCTTGAATCTGCTCATAATTCTTGGGTCATCACAGGAATTGAAGCGGATGATCAGATTGGGGTGGCTTTCGCTTCTAACCAAGAGGCTTGGACTCAGCGCAAAAATCGTCATTTGTTTGGCACGGGTGACTTCTTCACTTCTTGCTTCCTAGCCTGCCAGGTAAGTGGTCTATCTCTAGAAGCGACATGCCAATGGTGTGTTGACCTGGTTGGTCGTGCAGTAGAAAACCAGGAGTTGAACCAAGCTATAGCTCGCCAGGAGCTTTATTATCAACCCTATTTACCTTTTATCAGCAAAACCTTAAGAAAAGAGGACTCATTATGAATCAAACAAAAACAGCCTTTCACCGTCGCTTAGTAGGCTATATCGAAGTTGGCTTATTCGCAGCACTTATCGTTCTTGCGATTACTTATTTAAAAATCCATATGCCGGGTAAAACCATGGTTCATGTCGGCAATGCCTTAGTTGTTTTATCCGTCTTACTACTAGGTTTCAAGCGTGGTTCTATTGCTTCCTTTTTGGGTCTTTTCATCTTCGATGTGTTTAATGGCTTTGCTGCTTCTGTCGCCTTTACGCTTTTGGAAGCCGGTCTGGTTCTTGTCACGGTTAATGCAGTCTATACCTATGTATTTAAGAAACGTGACACGCGCTTTAACCTTCTTGCGGTTTCCATTGTGGCTGGTTTAGTCAAGATTGTCAGCCGGCCAGTCTCCATTGTGGCGCAACAATTGGTTTTAGGTTCTAGCTGGAATGCAGCCATGGCAAAAGTAGTCGAGAAGATGCCGGCCACCTTCTTCACCGCTATCGTAACGGCCATTTTAGTAGGGATTCTCTACTATCCAATGAAGCGCGTGATTGAACGTTTCCATCCAATTGGCCAATAGTGATTATGTTGAAGCTGGTTTAACCAGCTTCTTTTTTCATGTTTAAAGAAATGCACAAAAATCTCAAAAGAAAGCGCATGAATTGCGTCTCAAGCCAAATAACGGTAGAATAAAAGAGACTATAAGGAAGGAATAGGTGACGATATGCCAGTATTAGAAATCAAGGATTTGCATGTGGCCATTGAAGGTAAGGAAATCCTTAAAGGGGTTAACTTAACCCTCAAAACAGGAGAAATTCATGCAGTCATGGGACCAAATGGGACCGGGAAGTCCACGCTAGCAGCGGCCATCATGGGTAACCCTGCCTACCAAGTAACTCAAGGTGAGATTCTCTTAGATGGTGAAGATGTCTTAGAGATGGAAGTAGATGAACGTGCCCGTGCTGGTCTTTTCTTGGCGGTGCAATATCCAAGTGAGATTCCGGGTGTCACCAACGCTGAGTTTATGCGCGCAGCCATTAACTCTCGACGGGATGACGATAACAAGATGGGTGTCCGCGAATTCATCAAGAAATTGGATGAGAAGATGGCTCTCTTAGATATGCCAGAAGAAATGGCCGAACGCTATCTCAACGAAGGCTTTTCAGGTGGGGAGAAGAAACGTAATGAAATCCTACAATGCCTCATGATTGAACCTAGCTTTGCTATTTTGGACGAAATCGACTCTGGTCTCGATATTGATGCCCTTAAGGTGGTATCCAAGGGCGTCAACGCCATGCGGGGGGAAGGTTTTGGTTCCCTGATTATCACCCACTATCAAAGATTACTCAATTACATCACGCCCGACGTGGTCCACATTATGATGGAAGGGCGCGTGGTAATGACAGGCGATGCCGAATTAGCTAAACGCTTGGAGGCTGAAGGTTATAAGGGTATTAGTGAAGAATTAGGCCTTCACTATGACGAGAAAGCCTAGGTGATAGCATGACTAGCAAACATTATTTAGACCAGATGCAGGCTTTGGCTACTTTTGCCAGCCTACCTGACTGGTTCCGTGCTATTCAAAATCAAGCCCATTCAGTCTGGCAGGATTTGCAGTTGCCAGTGATTGAGCGGGTTAAGTATCATCGTTGGCCCCTTCTGTCCCAAGAAGTAGTAGCGCCACAAACCTTAGAGGAACCTCTACTCTATGGTCTGGATGCAGCTTTGGCTGAGCAAGACCATCTGAGTGGGCAGCTAGTGCATGTAGGTAATCATACTCTGGTAGAAAGTTTGGACCAAGACCTAGTCGATCAGGGGGTAATTGTGACGGATTTGTTCCAAGCTATGGCAGACTATCCTGACCTAGTTAAGGAACATCTCTTTTCGGTGATTGGCGCCCATGAAGACCAAATAGAAGCCTATCATACGGCTTTTATGAATGGGGGGCTCTTCATCTATGTGCCAAGAAATGTGGCTGTGACTTTGCCGCTAGAAGCCCTCTTGGTTCAAGACAGTCGCTATGATCAAGCCTTCAACAAGCATGTCCTGATTGTGCTTGAACAGGGGGCAAGTTTAGATTATGTGGAGCGTTTAGAAACTTATGGTGATAAACCAAACTCTGCCACCTATTTTGTTGAAGTGGTCGTTAAGGCTGGCGCACAGATTAAGTATTCTGCAGTCGATACCTTAGGGGCCAAAAGCCATGCCTATATTAAGCGTTACGCTCAAACGGCGCGCGATGCCAAAATTGATTGGGCTATCGGTGAACTTAATGACGGTAATGTCATCTTAGACTTAGATACCTACCTCAATGGTGATGGTTCTGAATCTCAAGTGCAGATTGTTGGTATTTCAACCGGCAAGCAAATCCAAGGCATTGATTCTAAGGTGGTCAACCGCGGTAATCATTCTGTAGGGAATATTCTGCAACATGGGGTTATCTTGGACCGGGCAACCTTAACCTTCAACGGGATTGGATTGATTGAGAAATACGCCAAGGGTGCCGATGCTCAACAGGAAAGCCGAGTGCTCATGTTATCTGAGAAGGCTCGAGGCGATGCTAACCCTATCCTCTTAATTGAAGAATTTGAAGTGACCGCAGGGCACGCGGCTTCTGTAGGTCAAGTCGATGAAGAGCAACTTTATTATCTGATGAGCCGTGGCTTAAGCCGTGAAGCTGCTGAGTATTTAGTAGTACGTGGTTTCCTAGGTCCAGTTATTGTGCAAATGCCTTCGGCAGAAATCAGACGACAGTTGGTAGAAATTATAGACCGTAAATTAAGTGGTTTAGAAGGTAGCCAGGAAAATTAAGCCTATTAAACGCGAAAGGAGATAGTATGATGCCAGCAGAGATTACTAGCCCATCACCATGGGCTAAGGACTTTCCCATACTCAAGCAAAAGGTCCATGGCCAAGACTTGATTTATTTTGATAATGCGGCGACTAGTCAGAAGCCACAGCTTGTCTTGGATTGCTTGGCTGATTACTATCTTCAAGACAATGCCAATATCCATCGTGGGGTTCATAGTCTGGCTAACCGAGCCACTCAAGACTATGAAGCAGCCCGCCAGAGAGTAGCTGACTTCATGGGCGCCAAGCCGCAAGAAATTATTTTTACCAGTGGGACTACTGCGGGTTTGAATTTTCTGGCGGATCGTTGGATAGGGCCTAGTATACAGCCAGGAGACCAAATTGGCTTGACCTACCTAGAACATCACTCCAATCTAGTGCCTTGGCAAGTTCTAGCCCAAGAGAAGGAGGCCACACTCCGCTATCTCCCCCTGAAGGAGGATCATCACTTGGATTTAGAGGCTCTGGAAGCCAGCGACTGGTCCAAGCTCAAGGTCATTACCATCCACCATGTCTCCAATGTCTTGGGTATTTCTCAGGATATAGCTGCTTTAACAGCCTGGGCTAAACCGCGAGGCATTAAGGTCATTGTTGATGGTGCTCAGGCGGTTGCCCATTTTCCGGTTGATGTAGGAAGTCTGGGAGTCGATGCCTACTGTTGGAGTGGTCATAAGCTATACGGGCCTACCGGTATTGGGGTTTGTTATCTCAAGCAAGATCATTCTGCCACTTGCCAACCATTTTTCTACGGCGGTGAAATGGTCCATCAAGTAGGAGATTACCAAACAGACTATGCAGTCGCCCCGCAGAAATTCGAAGGGGGGACGCCGCCTATTGCTCAAGCTATTGGCTTGGCAGCTGCTATTGAATGGCTGTCTGCTATCGGATGGCAGGATATTGAGACCCATGAGAGTCATCTGACGCTAGAACTAGTAAGAGGCTTACAGGCTATTCCGGGTCTGGAAGTCTATGGTCATGGGCATGGTATTGTGACCTTCAATATTGCGGGTGTCCATCCCCATGATGCGGCGACGGCCTATGATTTAGAAGGTATTGCCTTGCGAGCAGGCCATCATTGTGCCCAGCCTTTAATGCGCCGTTTAGGTCAGGCAGCGACTCTGCGGGCCAGTATGGCGCTCTATAATGATGCGCAAGAAGTCGCACGTTTTATCGAAGTTACCAAAGCAGTGAAGGAGTTTTTCTGCCCATGAGTTTAAATCAATTAAATCAACTCTATCGCCAAGTTATTTTGGACCATGGGCAACATCCTCGTCATTTTGGTAAGTTGGACCATGCCGATCAGGAAGTGGAACTATTCAATCCTACTTGTGGCGATGCAATTGTCCTGTCCCTTAAAATTGAAGATGACTGTATTGTTGATTTGGCCTTTAGTGGCCAGGGTTGTACCATTAGCATGGCTTCTGCCAGTATGATGTGCGAGGCTTTGCTGGGTAAAACCAAGGATCAAGCCCTAGCCATGATTGCGACTTTTCAAGCCCTAGTAGGTGGGCCTGGACAAGTGGACGATTCTTGGGAGCAAGCGCTAGGTGATGCTGCCCTCCTAGAAGGCGTTAAGGCTTTTCCGGCCCGTTATAAGTGTGCCATCCTAGCCTGGAAAGCCCTAGGACTGGGATTAGATCAAGATACAAGCTTGGATGAAGGCTTAAGCCGTCATAACCAAGTGCAAGAAAGTGAGTGAAGATAATGAGTGACGTACCTGTTGTTAACGACTATGCCTATGGCTTCCACGACGATGCCGAAATTATCTTTTCCACGGGTAAGGGTCTGAGTGAAGAGGTTATTCGGACTATTTCCAAGGAAAAAGGGGAGCCTGAATGGATGTTAGACTACCGTCTGCGTTCACTTAAGGTCTTCCGTGACAGTAAGTTGCCTGACTGGGGGCCAGACCTGTCAGCACTAGATTTTGACGATATTATTTATTATCAGAAGGCTATGGATCGTCCGGCCCGTTCTTGGGATGATGTGCCTGATGAGATTAAGGAGACCTTTGAGCGGATTGGGATTCCTCAGGCTGAACGAGAGTACTTGGCTGGTGCTGCGGTTCAATATGAATCGGAAGCAGTTTACCACAATATGAAGGCAGAGTTTGAAAAATTAGGCATTGTCTTTACTGATACGGACTCTGGCTTACGAGAATACCCAGAGCTCTTCAAGGAACATTTTGGGACAGTGGTGCCTCCAACTGATAACTTTGAGGCCGCGCTTAATAGTGCCGCTTGGAGTGGGGGGACCTTTATCTATGTTCCAAAAGGGGTCAAGTGCGATATTCCACTTCAAACCTATTTCCGCATTAATAATGAGGGGACTGGGCAGTTTGAGCGGACCCTGATTATTGTAGACGAGGGCGCCAGCATCCACTATGTGGAAGGCTGTACGGCACCAACTTACTCGACCGCGTCGCTCCATGCCGCCATTGTGGAAATTATTGTCAAAAAAGACGCCTATTGTCGTTATACCACCATTCAAAACTGGTCTAACAACGTCTATAACTTAGTGACTAAGCGGGCTCATGCCCATGCGGGAGCGACCATGGAGTGGATTGATGGTAACCTAGGCGCTCATACCACCATGAAGTATCCAAGTGTCTATCTTCAAGGAGAAGGGGCGCGGGGCACCATGCTGTCAATTGCCTTTGCCGGTAAGAACCAGAAACAGGATACAGGTGCTAAGATGATCCATAACGCGCCTAACACCTCCAGTTCGATTGTGTCTAAATCCATCGCCAAGGACGGGGGAGAGGTTAACTACCGGGGGCAAGTAACCTTCGCTAAGAACTCTAAGCGCTCAATTTCCCATATTGAATGCGACACTATTATTATGGACCAGGCCTCTAAGTCTGATACCATTCCTTTTAACGAGATTCATAATGGCCAAGTCTCCTTGGAACACGAAGCCAAAGTCTCCAAGATTTCAGAGGAGCAACTCTTCTACTTGATGAGCCGAGGGCTGTCTGAATCTGAAGCGACGGAAATGATTATCATGGGCTTTGTCGAGCCTTTTACTAAGGAATTACCGATGGAATATGCGGTTGAGCTCAACCGCCTCATTAGTTATGAAATGGAAGGCTCTGTTGGCTAGACAGGGGCTATCAACATAAGTAAAAACTTAGGATGATGCCAAGTAACGGAGTGTCTTATAAATAAAAAACCTCATTGGCCAGTATGACACTAGCAATGAGGTTTTTTAAATAAATTATTTTGGTGTCCAGGATTTAAGAATTTCCTCTAAGGCATCCATGTCTTGAGGTGCACCTTCGACAGCTAAGTAGTAGACTGAGTCGGGGTCAGACTCTGGGGTGAAATAAATGAGACGTAAGGTTTTGTCCTTAAATTGTGCCTCAACACCGACTGCATCTTTATAGCTAGATGGATAGTCCTTTGCTGCACCTAAGGTGAGTTTTTCATGGTCGGGCAGGGTGGCATAAAGAGCCATGCGGTCAGTTGCAAAAGCATAGGGTTTAGGCAATTTGCTGAAGACAGGGTGATTTTCGACACCTTTATAAGGTTGCATCTTGTCTAATGTGATGACAGTAAAAGCATCTTTAGAAGACCATTGGAGCAGACTAGATGAGTGTTCTCCAAGTTCATTGAATTTGACAAAGTCTGAAGGAATCGTGAGATAGCCTAGTGTGTCGCTACCGACTTTCTGACTTAAATCAAGTTTGGTAGTGGCTTGGCCACTAGAGGATTCTTCGGCCAAGATAGTTTGGGGTGCAAGCACGACTAGGCTAGCCAAAAGGCATAAAAAGGTTAAAAATCGTTTCATTGTATGGCTCCTCCTTCTTAAGGTTTCTTACTTGACCAGGTTTTAGCAATGTCACCAAATGAGGAAAGACTATCTGCATTAGGGCCGTCCATACCAATTAGGTAGACATAGTTGCTATCATTTTTATCGGTGAAATAGACACTGCCAATAGCACTGGAATCTTTATAGCTAACTAGGTAGTAGCCATCAGGTAGGTTGTCGAAACCTGCAGGTCCGGATTGAAAGGTAAGTTCTTTATCAGGTAGGCGATAAACAACTTCTTTCATGATAATCCAAGCTGGAAGAGTCAACTTAGCCAATGACTGAGGCTTACTTTGAATATAGTCTGCCGCATTCAGTCTCATTAAGCTAATCGATGTGTTGGTGGATTTATTGACGAATGACAGACCGCCAGTGTTTTGGTCACCAGTTTCGTTCGCTTCGTAGCCCTCAGGAAGGGTTAAGTAGCCAACCGTATCGTTGCCGACAACTTGTGTGCCAGCCGTTGCTGTGCTTGAAGTTTGACTAGCTGTGCTAGTGTTAGACTCAGCGAGAATGGCGACAGGCTGCCAGAGGGTAGTGGCTAGCAGTCCTAAGGCTACAAGCCGACTGAGTTTTTTGTTCATGAAAATCATCCTTTCATTGTCAGAGGGAGAGCCTCTTAACATAGGGGCATTCTGTAGAGATGCAACTTATACTGATAGTATAGCACTTATACTAGGGTCATTCAAGAAAGACTAGTTTCAGAAAAATACTTAAGATAGGGATTTGACGATAGTTAAGAGCAGAGATAGAGGACGGTTTTAAGCATTTTTTGTTTCTTCTAGGACCGAATGATTTGTGAATGTTTAAGGCTAAATGTTAAGAAACCTTGAAATTTGAAAGACAAATATGGTAATTCTACGTACTATAACAAGCAGTGTGTTACAATATACTTAGACCAAATTCTCTAGATTTAGGAGTGAGGAAACTATGAAGAAATCAACTAAATGGCTCGTTGCCTTAATGGCGGCTCTTGCTGTGGCACCTAACGTGGCCTATTTAAGCCAACCGACATCAGAACTAGTTTCTGCTGTAGAACAAGCTCAACAACAAAAACTATTGTCTCTGGGGGCATCGTTGAACCCTCAACAACAAGAACAAACCAAGAACCTCTTGGGTGCTAAAGACTTTAGTGCCGCTAATACGCTCATGGTAGATGGGAATACTGTTAACCAATACTTACACGATGGGTCTAATGCGAGCACTACCGTTTATTCTAGTGCTTATATTGAACAACAAGCCGCCGGTTATGGGGTGCAAGTTCAAATCGTGACACCACAAAACATCACTTTAGTCAGCGCTACGACTTATCAGAACGCGGCCATTACTTCTGGTGCCAAGGATGTCCTGATTCGTATTGCTACCGTTAGTCCTGTAACGGGTGAGGGCGCATTGGCAGGGGTCTATGCCTTGCTTGCTAAGTCAGGTGTTAAAGTAGATGAGAAAGCTGTTAAGGTTGCTGAAAAAGAAATCAAGGTAGTCGAAGTTGTCAAGAAAGAAGATAAATTAGACGACACCAAGGCTAACCAAATCATTTCTGAAATCAAAAAAGAAGTCACCAACCAACAAGCCAACCAAGGGGTAAATGTGGATACCCAAGTGGCACAAACCATTGTTAACCAAGTAATCAATAACACCACTGTTAACAACAATACGACCATCAATAACAACACCACTAACAATAACACGACCGTTAACATTTCTGACTCAACTAAGGCAGAGCTAGTAAAATTAGCGGAAGAATATGCTAAGACTGAAGCTGCTAAGTCTAAAGATACTATCCAACAGTTAGAAAAATCTGTAGACAACAGCCTCAATGCGCCTTGGAAGGAAGTCCTAAACAGTTTAGACGAAGCAAGCGCGCCAAGTAAGGAAGAAATCTTAAATGCGGAACGCAAAGACTACTCTGATCAAGCTGTTTACAACCCAATTCTGCCTGCAATGTTCAAGAAATTCTATGAACGTGTGCAAAATGGCGAGCCAGTTTATGATATTTACTCTCATACCTTTGTATTGGAAAAATTCTTGCCAGATATGAAACCTGAGGAGAAACAAGCCCTCAACCAATTACGGGTTTACCTCTATCAATACACCAATACTTTGGACAAGGATCGTAAGGAAGCCTTGGGTAACGAATACACCAGTGTTAAGCAACGTTGGACCGCTCAACTTAATGCGGCTGAAGCAGTGGGTAACCAAGCAGATGTCAAGAGCCTAACAGATAAGTTTGCCCTAGCAACGGGTTATGCTAATGAAGTATATGCTTACGAATTCGTTCAAGATGGTAGCAAGATTACAGCCTTGCCTCGGGTGGACTTAGTGACCCATGTGTCAACAGCTGATCACCTCTTCTATGATACTGCGACTGGTCAAGTCAGCATGGGGATTGAGCCAAATGTGACGCCTGTAGCCAATGGACTCTTTAGTTTCCAAAACGCCTATGGTGTGGACGTTAAAGCAAGTGTAGACTTAACCATTAACTTACCACAAGACTTCAAGATTCCAGGCTATAGTGGTGACAATCAACCTAATAGCTCTAACAATCAAGAGTCTCAAGCTCCAAATCAAAATTCAGGTGATGCTTCAACGCCTCCTGCTAGTCAAGATCAAAACCAACCTGCCCCAACTCAACCAGGAACTGAGTCAGGTGAAGCAAGCCAACCTACTAATAATAGCCAAAATCCGCAATAGGGTAATAGCTAACCCTCGGCACGCCTCATGGCATGCCGAGGGTCTTTTGATTTGGTAGATATTTCAATTGTTACATTTAATGCTCAAATCTAACTTTTTGCTTTATAATCCCCACCATTAGTGGTATAATCGAAAATGATTATTTAGGCTTTTTTCTAGTTAAGGCCTAAAAATAGACATAAGGAGGAGCGAACACATTGCAATTTACAGGTATATTACTATTAATTATTTTGGTTTGTGTGCTTGGTTACTTTGCCTACCACTTCTACCGATCTAGAAATACGCAAAGCATCCGAGAACTTGAAGCAAGAAAAGAGGAGATGATGGCGATACCGATTGCCAATCAACTCTTCCTCCTTAAGAATATGAGCCTATCGGGTCAAACAAAACGCAAGTATGAGAGCTTGGTTAACCAGTGGCAATCCATTACCAACTTCCAGTTTGTAGAGATTGAATCTGCCTTGGTTGGCGCACAACAATATGCGGACCAACTGAGTTTTATGCGGACTGGCCGGACTATTGCTCAAGCACGTCAGTTGATTGATGAAACCATGGTTAAGGTGCAAGACCTCCATCAAGACTTGTCTGATCTTCTGCAGGTAGAAGTTGACAACAATGAGTTGAATGCTGCTTTACATGAGCGTTATAATTCAGCCCGTAAGAATGTCATGAACCACAGCTTTGATTACGGTCCTGCCATTGAGACCCTGGAGAAGAACCTCCAGTATTTGGAACTCAACTTCACCAAGTACAATGAGTACACTGAAAATGGGGATCATCTAGAAGCGCGTGATATGCTCAAGACCATTGATGCAGACATGACCAGCCTAGAAGACATCTTGGAACGTATCCCGTCGATGTACGACAAGATTAAGAATGAATACGAAGACTCCTTGGATGACTTGCGTGAAGGCTACCAGAAGATGGTAGACAGTCGCTTTGACTTTGATGGCGTAGCCATTCTAGAGAAAGTGGACGAAATTCAAGAAAAATTGAACGATGCCAAGAATGAAATCAAGAATGCCGACTTATCAGAAGCTAAGACTCTGATGGATAAGGCAGAACGTGATATCAAGTCGCTATATGATTTGATGGAAACTGAAATTGAAGCCAAAGACTATGTCAACAAAAACATCCAAAGTCTTCGCCGCAAAATTGATGAAGTGGCTGAAAATGGGCGTTATGCTGGCATTGAAGTAGACCGCATCGCGCAGAGCTATATTCTCCATGAGAATGAAGTGGATCAAATTGCTGATTTAAGCGATCAAATCCGTCATGAATATAACCGATTCAAAGACTTGGTGGCTGAGACTGAAGGGTCTGCAGTGGTATACACCCAAGCTGAAGGGCGCATTAAGAAAATTCGCAAGCGTATCGAAGAAATTGATGAGCAAGTCTTGGCAATCACCAACAAAATTGCTCAACTCAACACGCGCGAGAAGGATGCCAAGACTAACTTGGATGACTATGAATTAGCTCTACGCAATATTAAGCGTCGGATTGAGAAAAGTCATCTGCCTGGTCTCAGTGATTCCTTCTACGATCAGTTCTATCGTGTAACAGATCAAGTGGAGCACTTGGCTAAGCAACTCAACCGAGTTCGTATTGATATGGATGAAATTGAAAGCTTAGAAGATGAGTTAGAGCGTCACCTTGCTGCACTGGAAGAAATGACGGAGGCAGTGGTAGACAGTGCTATGTTGACCGAATACATGATCCAACAGAGCAACCGATTCCGCTATGACTATCCTGAAGTGGATGCAGCAATCAAAGAGGCTCAGTATCTCTTCCATCGGGAGTTTAAGTATCAAGAAGCCTTAGCGATTATTGAGAAAACCCTGAGACGAGTTGACCCAGATGCGCCGACTCAAGTACGTCGCATGTACCACCAAGAAAAGCGGAGTACTCAATTTTAGGATTGTTAAGTGCTAGATAGTTTAGAAACAAAAGGCCCAAGACACGTGTTGTCGGGCCTTTTTGCAAGAGGAGGAAAGTAATGATTTATCTGGATAACGCCGCAACTACCCGGATTCATCCCCAAGTCTTGGCTACCTATAGCCAGGTGGCTCAAGAATTTTTTGCTAATCCGTCGAGTGCTCATGGCCTAGGACGTAAGAGTCGACAACTTTTGGAACAGGCTCGTGCCCAAGTTGGTCAACTATTAGGCTATCATCCACAGGAAATCTACTTTACTAGTTCAGGCACTGAGGCCAATAACTGGGTCTTCCAACGGATTGTAAGCCAGGCCCACAAACGTCGGCCTGAGGCTAATTTGGTTCTAGTCAGTCCTTTTGAGCATCCTGCAGTTTTAAGCCAAAGAGACTATATCGAAAGTCGAGGTCTAACCTGGGCCACTTTGCCAGTGACTGATCAAGGGCAAGTAGATTTGGAAGCTTTCCAGGCTAAGTTAGGACCAGAAGTTTTGCTGGTTTCCACCATGGCTGTCAATAATGAGATGGGGGCTTGCCAGCCTTTGGAGCATATGGCGCAAATCTTAGCCGACTATCCAAATATTGTCTGGCACGTCGATGGGGTTCAGTCAGTTACGACCGAATTGTCCCGGATTCAGCAGGCCAGAATTGATTGTTTGAGCTTGTCTAGCCACAAATTTCACGCTCCACGCGGAGTGGGGATTTTGGCCTGCCGCCAACGCGTGGATTTGGCTCCCCTTATGACGGGGGGAGGCCAGGAGCATGGGCAAAGATCTGGGACTGAGAACCTAGCCGCCATTGTGGCTACTGCCAAGGCCCTACGTCTAGCCCATGGAGAACAAGGTCAGACACGTTCGCGGCTTAAGGCCTATGGCCAGCAACTTGCCCAAGCCTTAAAGGCGCAAGGTTGGGTTATCTTTGCCCAAGAAACGGCAGCGCCTCATATTCTGTGCGCAGCTCTTCCAGGAATTCCTGGCGAGGTCATGCTCAATGCCTTCGAGACCCAAGGTATCTATGTGTCAACTACCAGTGCTTGTTCCAGTCGAGTAAAATCTGACAATCACAGTTTGGCGGCAATGGGCGTACCCCAAAACTTAGCACAATCCGCCTTGCGCTTTAGCCTAGCAGCGGATACCAGTGACCAGGATATTGAAAAATGTCTAGTAGCCATTCCAAAAATTAGCCAACAATTTGAGAAAACACGAGGAAAATCATGAGTCAAAAACAAATTCTCATTCATTATGGCGAACTCTCAACTAAGGGTCGCAATAAAAAAATGTTTATTAATAAATTAGCTGAGCATATCCGTTACCGTACCCAGGATTTAGAACGAATTAAGATTGTGTCTGAATACGACTTTATGCATTTGATATGGCAAGAAACGCCTTACCCAACAGTGATTGAGCGACTTGAGACAGTGCCAGGAATTTCGCGCTTCGAGCCAGTCTATCGAGTGGACAAAGATCTGGACGCAATCAAAGCTCAAGCGCTGGCCTTGTTTGAAGAAGTGAAGCCAGCAGCTGGCAGTTCTTTTAGAGTCTTAGCCAAACGTTCTGATAAGACCTTTGCCTACGACACCATGGACCTACAGAGAGAAGTGGGCACCTGCTTAGGTTTAGCTTATCCAGAATTGGAAGTAGACTTCAAGACCCCAGATTACAAATTAACGATCAGTATCCAAAAGGCTGGCGCCTACTTAAGCCTCTTGTCTTACAAAGGGGTAGGGGGATTGCCTTATGGGGCTAGCGGCCGCGCCTTGCTCATGCTGTCCGGGGGTATTGATTCTCCTGTGGCAGGCTATCAGATGATGAAGCGTGGTTTGGAGATTGAAGCAGTTCATTTTGCCAGCCCACCTTATACGGGCCCGCAAGCTCTGGAAAAGACCAAAAAATTAACGGCTCAATTGGCTCAATATGGTCGAAGCTTGACTTATCATTGTGTGCCTTTTACTGAAATTCAAGAAGAAATTAAGGACAAGGTCCACGATGATTTTTCTATGACCATTATGCGGCGTATGATGCTTCGGGTCATGGAGGCGCTACTAAATCGGCAACAAGCTGATGCCATTGTGACAGGTGAATCCTTAGGACAAGTGGCCTCTCAGACACTGAAGAGCATGCGGGCTATCAACCAAGTGACTTCCGTGCCGATTTTGCGTCCTTTAATTGCGGTAGACAAGAACGATATTATCGCGCAGGCTGAAGCGATTGGGACCTATGAAATCTCTAATGAGCCATTTGAAGACTGCTGTACAGTTTTTGCTCCTAAATCACCACGTACCAAGCCCAAATTGACGTCCGTAATGGAGTTAGAAGCTCTCCTGGATGTGGAAGGATTAGTTGAGCGTGCGGTTGCAGGGACCCAAACTGAAGTTATTGGCGCGGATTACGGCAAGTTAAGCAGTCCTGATTTTAGTCACTTACTATAGTTTGTTTGATTTCAGCCTGAAGGTCATGGACTTTCAGGCTGTGATTTTTATCTCTATGACACAAAGTGGGAATGTAAAGAGGAAGAAAGCTTGTTCATCTAGCTTTCAGTGACCCCAAAATGCCCTTATGAAATGGGTCAGAATCATGACAAATTAAAGATAAGGAGATTAACTATTTCTTTTTCTCTATAACTTATGTTATCATAGTCTTGGACTTGAAGGAGTGATAGACATGCAGACGAGTGTATATGGTATGGCAGTACTATGTCTTCGTCTTATCATCCTAGGGATGAGTCTCCTCATTTTCCGGGGTGTGAACTGGAACCAGCTCATGCGCCAGAATGCTAAGCAAGGGGCCTATGCTGTTTATGTCATGGTCAGCCTTGCGGTGGGGCACTTAGTCGGGTCGTTTATGATTGAAATGACGGAATCCTTACAGAACTTATTGTTAGGTTTCCTTAAATAAGAGAGTGTATCCCTATTTGTTCGCTCCAAAACGAATAGGCGTAAGAATAGGAGAATTTTTGATGGAAGAGATTATTGTTCAAGGTGGTAATCGATTAGAAGGTGTAGTCAAAGTTGAAGGAGCTAAAAATGCGGTCTTGCCAATCTTGGCGGCGGCTATTTTAGCAGAAACAGGCAAGGTTAATTTGTCTAATGTACCTGTCTTATCAGATGTCTTTACCCTTAACAACTTACTGACTGCAATTAACGTAAGCAATGAATTTGATCAAGAAAACAATGAAATGACTTTAGATGCAACCGGTCCTGTGTCAACCACAGCTGATTATGACTTTGTCAGCAAGATGCGGGCATCGATTGTTGTGATGGGGCCACTCTTGGCTCGCTTTGGTCATGCACGAGTGGCGATGCCAGGTGGCTGTGCCATCGGGACTCGTCCTATTGACCTCCATCTCAAGGGCTTTGAAGCTCTGGGGGCAAAAATTACACGCGCAGCAGGCTATGTTGAAGCACAGGCTGATAAGTTAGTGGGTGCGCGTATCTACTTGGACTTCCCAAGTGTGGGCGCGACTGAAAATATCATGATGGCGGCTGTCTTGGCAGAAGGCACTACCATTTTAGAGAACGTAGCGCGTGAGCCAGAAATTGTGGATTTAGCTAACTTCTTAAACCGAATGGGAGCCGATATTGTCGGCGCTGGGACGGAAACAATTAAGATTCATGGGGTCAAAGCCCTACATGGCACCTCCCATGATGTGATTCCAGACCGAATTGAAGCAGGTACCTTTATGGTGGCAGCTGCTGTTACCCAAGGCGATGTCTTGGTTGAAGGGGCTGTGTCAGAACACAACATGCCATTGATTAGTAAATTACGTGAAATGGGCGTTGTATTCCACGAGTACCAAAATGGATTGCGGGTTATTGGGCCTAAGACCTTGCAACCAACAGATGTTAAGACCTTGCCATATCCTGGTTTTCCAACCGATATGCAGGCACAAATGTCGATTGCTCAGCTCTTAGCTGAAGGCTCAAGTTCCTTGACCGAAACAGTCTTCGAGAATCGCTTTATGCACTTTGAAGAGTTGCGCCGGATGAATGCCCACTTTACCATTGATCGCCAAAATGTGGTCATGGAAGGTCCTACCCAATTCTATGGTGCTAGCGTTAAGGCCACCGATTTACGCGCAGCTGCAGCCTTAATTATTGCAGGTTTGACAGCTGAAGGGGTAACCCGCGTTTCTGAATTGAAGTATCTAGATCGTGGCTACTTCCGATTCCATGAGAAACTCAAAGCCTTAGGTGCTAATATT
>CAUUNL010000008.1:0-34861 GCA_963546405.1 Abiotrophia defectiva
TATTTACTTAATTATTGGGGCTTTGCGCAATGGCCTTTTCTAAATCATCCACCACATCTTGCATGGTGATGCGCTTGAGTTCATTTTCCATGGCGGCTTGGATCTGTATCAATTTGCCATCCACCGCCTGGTGAATATTGCGACCGACTGGACAGTCCTGATGTGGGTTAGGATGGAAATTAAAGAGTCCCTCCTTGTCAACACTGTCCACCGTGACGTAGATATCATAAAAAGTGATGGCCTCCAGGGGCTTGGCCAAGCGTGACCCCCCACTGCCTTGACGTGACTCGATAATGCCCGCCGCCTTTAAGCCCGATAGGACCGACCGCACGACCACGGGATTGACCTGAATGCTCTCCGCTAGGAAGTTACTGGTCACGCGCTGATGGTCTTGTCTCAAATAAATGACCGCCAATGAATGGATTGCAATGGTAAAGCGACTTGATATTTGCATAGAATCACATCCTATTTCTTACTTTCTGACCATGGTTGTGACGACTTAAGGCTGCCTAAGCAACCGTCTGCCTGGTTTACCATTGGCTACTGGGACAACTACTAGATCTACCCTCCTTTATTGTGAGATGCTAACTTGTAACTTTCTCTGTTACAAGTTTATGCTTAAATCTTATCACCCTCTCTTTTATTTGTCAACCCTCTTGACTTAAAATTCTTTAGGGGTTATTTTTGCTTGATATAGAGCCATTCCTAGCCAATCAAACTAGCTTAGATCGAGTGCACAAGCAAAAAATTTTGTGGCCAGCAGGCTAGCCCCCTCCCATTTGCCCTAACCCTAAACACGAACGAGGCCATTTTTCTTGACCCCGGCCATTCGTTTTTTAGTCACAAGGCCTGATATTTCTGTTATAATCATAATAGAAGCCCCTTGCAAGGGCTGGCCATTACCAAGCATTCTAGGAGGACCGCTAATCCATGACCCATCTATCTGATATTGAAATTGCTAACTCAGTTACCCCTCGCCCCATCGAAGACATTGCTACTTCAGTGGGCTTAAAACCCGAACAGCTCTTCCGCTACGGCCATCACATCGCCAAAGTGGACCTGGCTTCCTTACCCAAAGAAGCAAGCAAACCAGGCAAACTAGTCCTAGTGACTGCTATCACCCCTACGCCTGCTGGCGAAGGTAAGACCACGACCTCAGTAGGTCTGGCCGATGCCCTGACCCTGATTGGCAAGAAGGCCGCCATCGCCCTACGCGAACCATCCCTAGGCCCAGTCTTTGGGGTCAAAGGGGGTGCCGCTGGGGGTGGCTATGCCCAAGTTATTCCTATGGAAGATATCAACCTGCACTTTACCGGGGACTTCCATGCCATCGGCGCGGCTAACAACCTGCTGGCGGCCATGCTGGACAACCACATCCACCACGGCAATGCCCTAGGCATCGACAGCCGTCGCATCACCTGGAAACGGGTGGTCGACATGAACGACCGCCAGTTGCGTCATATCGTCAACGGCCTCCAAGGCAAGATTAACGGCGTGCCACGCGAAGACGGCTACGACATCACCGTGGCCTCTGAAATCATGGCGGTCCTCTGCTTGGCGACCAGCCTGTCCGACCTCAAGGAGCGCCTGGCCCGCATCATCGTGGCCTATACCTTCGACGGTCGCCCCGTAACAGCCGCTGACCTCAAGGCTGAAGGCGCCATGGCCACCCTGCTCAAGAACGCCATCAACCCTAACCTGGTTCAAACCCTGGAAGGCACTCCTGCCTTTGTCCACGGCGGGCCATTCGCTAACATCGCCCACGGCTGTAACTCCGTTCTAGCTACCAAGCTGGCCCTGCGCCAAGCCGATTATGTGGTCACCGAAGCTGGCTTCGGGGCTGACTTAGGGGCAGAGAAATTCCTAGACATCAAGTGCCGTCTGGCTGACTTAGAGCCTGACGCAGTCGTGCTAGTTGCCACCATCCGGGCCCTCAAGATGCACGGTGGCGTGCCTAAGACCGACTTAGGTCCTGAAAATGTGGAAGCCGTTAAGGCTGGCTTGCCTAACCTGGACAAACACTTGGCGACCATCCAAGAAGCCTTTGGCCTGCCAGTGGTGGTGGCCATCAACAAGTTCCCAACCGACACCGAGGCTGAACTCGAGGCCGTCTACCAAGCCTGCCAAGCGCGTGGCGTTGACGTGTCCATTTCCGATGTTTGGGGCCAAGGTGGGGCCGGCGGCCGCGATTTGGCTGAGAAAGTGGTGGCTCTGACGGAGGCAGCTAAGGACTTCCGCTACATCTACGACCTGGAAGATTCCATCCAAGACAAGATCACCAAGATCGTCCAAAAGGTCTACGGTGGCGCAGGCATCAGCCTGACCCCAGCGGCCAAGCGTGAACTCAAGGAGTTAGAAGACCTTGGTTTCGGCCAACTACCAATCTGTATGGCCAAGACCCAGTACTCCTTCTCCGACAATGCCAGCCTGATTGGGGCACCTAAGGACTTCACCGTCACCATTAAGAAACTCAAGGTCTCAGCCGGCGCCGGCTTCATCGTGGCCTTAACTGGTGACATCATGACCATGCCAGGTCTGCCTAAATCCCCTGCCGCTGAACGTATCGACATCGATGCCGACGGCAAGGTGACCGGCCTCTTCTAATCCAATAAGCAAGCAATCGAAAAAGCACCCTTTTGGGTGCTTTTCTTTTAGTCTAAAACAAATTTTACGGCCAAATGGTCTTCTTCTGACAACCACTTCTCCATTTCGGGCGTCTGATGGTCGCATATCCAATAGTCAAATTCATTGAGTTTAGCTAGAAAATACCCTGCTTGGCGGTCAAATTTGTTGGCCTCCGCCAGCAGAATAGCATACTTGCTTTTAGCTTTTACTAAACGTTTAATGAGAACATCTTCTTCCTCTACAAAGGAGACCTCACCGTTGGCTAGGCCAGCTGCTCCCATGAATACTAGATCAAAGCGTAAGTAGGACAACTTATCTAGGCTGGCCAAGTCGAAGAAGAAATGATTCCGCTCATAGTATTGGCCACCAAGCAAATGCAGCTTGATTCCCTCCTTATTAGACAGGAGCAAGGCCACATCTAGGGAATGCGTATAGACTGTCAGGGGGCCCTCCAGTCTTTTGGCTACTTGCAGGGTGATGGTAGACGCGTCCATGAAGATGACCGCCTGCTCTGGAATTAAAGCCAGTGCTGCTTCCGCGATGGCCTCCTTTTGGGGACCTGAATCATGAAGTCGCTCATTAAAGGACTCAATGGGACTAGTAGGCGTTAAGGCCATAATGCCGCCGTGAACCCGGCGCACCAGACCTTGCTGGCTAAGTAGCTCGAAGTCACGCCGAATGGTATCGCGCGAAACCTTAAGCTGAGCCATCATATCCTTGGCCGATACCGTCCCTAGCTCAGCCACCTGGGCTTGAATATAGTCTAATCTCTGAGCCTGATACATATTAGTCCTCCTTATTTTGCAAGTCAGCTAATTGGTTGGCCAGGAAATAAGCCACGCCGTCTTCCTGATTGGACTTAGTCACATAATCAGCATGCCTCTTTATTTCCTCACTGGCGTTATCCATCACGACTACGGTGCCAGCCGCTTGGAACATGGGAACATCATTGTGGCCATCACCAAAGGCCAAAAGTTCCTCCTGGCTTAGGCCTTCCATTTCTTGGATATAACGGATACCGCTTGATTTCTTAGCATCAATATGAGACACCTCTAGATAAGGGCCACTCGTTGATAGGACATTAATGGCTTCCTGGCCATAATGAGTTGCCATATAAGTCTTAAGTCGCTCCATCTCTTCTGAATCAAAGGTAATCAGCATCAGTTTGAAGAGCTTGCGGTATTGGGCTTGGAAGAAACTTGGATAGTCAACCATGCTATAATCTACCCGAGTCAGGCTTTGCTCATGGCGGACACCGGCATCCAAGCGCTCTACGAACCAATGGGAATCATCATAGACGCTAATGCTTAGTTGAGGAAAGGCCTGGCGCAAATCCAACACAATGGTCTTGGCCAAGTCATAGTCTAGTGGAGCCTCATGCAAAGTCTCAAAATGATGGGCATGTACGCGGAAGATGAGGCCGGCATTAAAGGCCACATGCACCCCATCCAAGTCTAAGTAGTCAATGGCTTCGCGCATTTCAATTGGCGCTCGAGCCGACACCAAGGTCAGGGGCAGGCCTGCCTGTCGTATGGCTGCCGCAGTCTGGTCGCTAATCTTGCCTTCATGATTGAGAATGGTACCATCCATGTCGCTAAAAAGGTGTTTGATCATAGGGGGTCACCTCATTTCTTAAGTATTTATCTGCATTTTAGCATATTTGTATGCATACTTCAAGACTAATTGCGTATATTTAAGTGTTTTTATTAATTTAAGCAGTATCACCTAGAGATTTACTTACATTTACTTACGTTCAGCGAAAAAAAGAGGACTGAGATTAACTCAATCCTTTTCCGAAACTTGTAAACTTGGCAAATAATGCAGCAAGGCATGGGCTACGCCGTCTTCTTCATTAGACAGGGTCACATAGTCGGCCTGGGCCTTAATGGCCTCACTGGCATTGGCCATGACCACCGCCTGGCCGACCACTTGGAACATGGCCAGGTCATTGGTTCCATCGCCAAAGGCCATGAGTTCCTGGCGGGTCAGACCTTCCCGCTCCTGAATATACTGGATACCCAGGGACTTCTGGGCCAGACGCGGCGTGACTTCCAGATAAGGAATGCTGGTCTGGTAGAGACCGATTTCGGCTTCTGGATAGGCTGTTGGCAAATAGGCTTTGACCGCTTCCATGAGCTCATGGTCCAAGGTTACCAGCATGAGCTTGAAGACCTTGCGCCAAGGGGCCTGGAAGAAGTCCTCATAGTCCACCAGGACATAGTCTAGACCCGTCAAGTTCTGCTCGTAGGCCACACAGTCATCGTAGCGGTCCACGAACCAGGTCCGATCGTCGAAGACACTTATGCTGAGGTCGGGATAGCGCCCTCTTAAATCCAGGACCAGGGTCTTGGCCAAGTCATAGTCCATCCGGACCTCATGAATGACCTGGTAGCCCTCAGGGCTGGCCTGGAAGATATAACCGCCATTGAAGCCCACATGGACATCATGCAGCCCCAGCTGATTGATGGCCTCCCGCATTTCCATAGGCGAGCGGGCTGATACCAGGGTCAGGGGCAGGCCAACCTGGCGAATGACCTGGGCCGTCTCCGGGCTAATGCGGCCGTCCTCCCGCAGAATGGTGCCGTCCATATCGGAAAAAAGATGTCTAATCATGGCTGCCTCCTTGCTAGCTGTGCTTACTAATGGTTGGCCTAAACCTCAATTATTGAGAATAAATTTCTCAAAATTGAATATTTTCATAAGAAACAAGAAGGTTACAATCACGAGTAGAACTAATACCGTGATGAAGACCACTGTTTCAAAGACACCTAGAATTAAGACCCCGGTGGATTGGGAAAGCAAGATACCGATGATTGGCATTACGATGATCATGGATACCCCTTGGGCTGACTTACTGTTCTTCAAATACTGTGAACTGCCAATAATCAGCAAGATTGATAAAAAGACCAGCAGAGGCGAAATCACCAGGATGACTAATAACCAGGTCAGATTAGGCAAGATCAGATGCCCAAAATAGCCCCAGCCTAGTGTATTCACCACTAAGGTATAAGCCAGAGAGGAAAGCGTGGACAGGGCCAAGGACGGCAAGGCACAACCTAAGGCTTTTCCTAGAATCAGGGCTTTTGGCGATAGGGGCGTGTATAAGAGGCCCTCCAAAGTCTTGTGCTCCTTCTCCCCAATAAAGCTATTGCTGGCTAATAGCGTCGCAAACATAATAGGCTGCAACATAAATAGCGGTAAGAAAAAGTAAGTCAAGACAGCGTAGAGGGGTATGGTTTCCTTGGTCAGATAAGCTGGATAATTCATAAGCTTAAACTGTTCAAGAAAAGTATTGAGGCCCACTATGCTAGCCGACACTTCCTTACTCGTACCCACTAGTAAGATGAGTGTTGGAAGGACAATGCTAAAGATAATGGCCATGGACAGTAAGGACAGCAGTAAGCCTTTCTCCTTGACTAATTCCTTGAATTCTTTTTTGATTAGGACCTTTAATTGCTGTCTATACATGGCTATCTACCCCAATAATTCTAAAGTATATTTCTTTGACGGTTTCCCTTACTTTATAGACATAATGAATGTCATTGCCTTTTTGAACTAAGCTTCTGACCAGGTCAGCTAGCTGATCCTCGTTCTCCACTGAGATGGTAAATTCCTCCTGCAGGTTCCCCGCTACCTGGCCATGGGCAAGTAATTCTTTGATATGGTCAGGCTTAAATTTACCTTTGAAATGGACTTGCTTATCTTGGCGACGTAGCTTATCCACTGCATCGCTGATCAGTATCCGTCCTTCAGAGATGATGCCAATACTATCGACCACGCCATCCATGCCATAGAGATAGTGGGTGGACATGATAATGGTCACGCCCTCTTGCTTCAAGGTCTTGATGGCGTCATAAAACTCATCAATAGCTGCAGGATCTAGTCCGGTTGTCGGCTCATCCAAAATCAAGACCTCAGGATTATGGAACATGGCTCTGGCCAACATGACTTTCTGGCGATTACCCTTACTGAGGCTCCCTACCGGCATGTTAGAATAGGCTTCTAAATGAAACTTCTGTTTCAATTCAGCTAGGCGTTTTTGGATAGTAGCCTGGTCTAAACCATAGATTTGACCCCATAAGGCCAGATTGTCTTCAATCGTTAGATTCTCGTAGAGATTGCCATCATTTTGAACCCCTATGCGTAATAGCAAATCAGATCGAGATTGAGCAGTTAGCTCCTGGCCAAAGAGCCTAATCGTCCCCGTCTCAGCCTTCAACAAACCTAAGATGATCCGAATCAGGGTAGTCTTCCCTGCCCCATTGGGTCCCAGCAAGGCGAAGACTTGGCCACGATCAATACTTAAAGAGACATCTTGAATGACCTGTTTGGACCCAATTTTCTTATTAACTCCATTAATCTCAATTACCATTAGCTTTTCGCGCTCCTCTTACGACATCAATCAAGCAAAGTAAAATATATGACGGTGAACTCTGCACTTATTTGTATCTTATTCTCATACCCTTGGACACTAATTTTGGCTCCTCCTTTTTCGCTAGCACAACTAATACTCCGCCTTGGCAAAATAGTTCTTAAGCTCGTCAATGGCGATTTCTAAGTCTACTTCTTCTGCCTTCTTGGGTAGGCGTAATTCTAGGACTTGCCAGTTAGCCAGGGACACAATCAGATAGCGAGTCTTCTGCAGTCGGCCCCACCAGTTGCGTTGGTGGCGGCTGGACTCAGCTGGCCGCATATTCTGGTCGGGCTCTTCCCAGTTAATATCGAAGTCCAGGGTCAGAATATCGTTGAAATGCCAGACCTCTAGTCCATCGCCCCAAAAGATCAGGTGGTTCTGATAGACCATGCAGGTAATCTCCGGCCACTCTCGGTCGGGCTGGAAGTCGTCGCTTTCCACTTGGGGATAGTTTTGGACTAGGTAGTGCCAGCGCTCCTTATTGTGGCGGCGAATGAGCCAGCATTGGCGGATTAACCAGAGCAAACGGGCTAGGACGGGAAAGACGATAAGTGATATTGTTCCCCAAAGCGCAAGCAAGAATAGGATGCTGACAAGGCAACGGGCAATGGCCCCATAGCGCGAGCGGAGGCCTAGGCCATAGATACGGTGCCTCGGGAAATGGCTATTAGGCAGGGGACTTGGTGGGGTAGCTTTTTGCGACATGGTTTACTCCTTGATTTGACAATCTAATGCTAAGCGCTCTTCTAAGTAGGCGATCTTAGCGAAGTCTTTATGATTATTTTGATCATTACGATAGGAATCCTGGGAGGAAGCCCGGTAGATGGCCAGATACTGGCTCATGGTAGGTAAATAGAAGCGGACCCCCTGACAGTCTTCCAGGGGCAGGTCCTCCAAGGCCACTCCAGCAAAGTCTGGCAAAGTATCCAGAGCGCCAAACTCTACTGAGCCGGCAGGCCCTTGGAATTCATGCTCGTGTCGGTCTACCAAGACATAGCCCAGATCCTCCATGATTCCTTCAAGCAGCTCAAAGTCATAGATGCGTAAGTGGTCAGGCACCTCCCACCCCCGCGGGTCACCCGGCACATGAATGTCCAGGTCGCGTGCCTGCCAGGATCGGCCCGTCCGGACCTCCAGACCGACCGATCCCATCAAGAGGGGCACAAGGCCCCGCTCATTCAGCGCTCTCGCAATGCTTAAAAAGGCTTCAAATAAGGGACTTGTCATCAACTAACTTGGCTCCCTTCTCATAGGCTGGCTGCTTGGGCTTGAACTTTATCTAGGAAGGCCGCAATTTTTTCAGGCTTGCTGCCACGCACATAGGCTAATTGGCTTTGTTGGACCGGCTTAATGCCCACCATGCGCAGAATATGGCGAGCTAAAACGCGACCATAATCCTGCATGAAGAGGCGGGCGAAGAAGCCTACTGTATCGTGGGTGGTAATGACCCAGCCCGTTCTGCCCTTAAGCAGGGCTTGAGGGATTGGATGATCACTATAATCGTAGGCAAAGCCCTTAACCAAGACGCGATCAACAAAACCCTTGAGTATAGCAGGCATGCCGCCCCACCAAATAGGATAGATGAAGATCAGATAGTCAGCCCAGGTCACCAAGTCGCGATAAGGGGCCATTTGAGGGTCCTTGTCTAAATCGCGACGTTTATGGTCTTGATCGAAGACTAGGCAGGGATCGAAGCCCTTTTCCTTGTGCTCCTGGTAGAGATCCAAGGTCTTGACCTCATGGCGGCCCGCCAGCCCAGCCTGCACGCGGGCTAGGATCTGAGCATTGAGACCTTGATGATTTGGATAGGCATAAACAATTAAGACTTTCATGGTAATAACCTCCTTATAATCTATGCGGTATTAGTCGACTTGCTCCTCCTCGGCCAAGAGCCGTTGGAAGCCATACTCGTAGAGGTAGCTAGCCAAACGGGTTAGGACGACAGGACGTTGGGCAATTTCGGCTTGAACCCGGACCATGGCATCCACTGAGACCTGGAGGCGCAAGGTGGCCTGGCGGAAACGCCAGTGATTGTATACATTCATGGCCACTAGGAAGACTAGGCAGAGCGAAGTCAGATTCCAGACAAACTGATCTGGCCTTAGCGCCAGGAGCCCCGTCAGCATGGTCTTTAAGAAAGGCCAGGCCTGGTCCAAATGACCATTCAAGAATGTTACTACTAGGACCAAAAGGGCAAAGCCCAAGATAAAGAGCAGACCATCTGTTAGGGTATCAAGCAGAGCCAGCAGGGACTGGACGATTTTCTTAGCGGTCAGACCACTTAGGTCCTGTTTAATCAGCTCCTGGTAGCGATCGTAGTCGCGTTCAGTCAGATTGGCCTCTTCCCGCTCCAGCTGAAGGACCAGCTTGTCTTTGTCCTCTGGACTCAGTTTCCTAACATTGCTTGGCTCCATCTTAACACCTCCTTGATAGCTCTATTATAGCACAAAGGCAATTAGGCCCCAAGTCCTCCCTCTTATCCTTGATTTATGAGTCCAGAATTATTAAAATGATAGATGAATAGTATACTGTAAAGGATTTGACTGCGATTATGCAACTGCTTGAAGGCGTCTATGCCCCCCACCAACACAAAAAACTCAAAGACATCCTCTTCCTGGTCATCGGCATCCTACTCTTTAGTGTCTATGCCGGCCTGCTAGTCCCTTATAACGGGATCGGGGCCAGCGGCACTATCGGGATTGGGCTGATTATGCAGAAGTATTTCGGCATTCCTATCGGGACCACCCAATTAGCCCTCAATGTCCCCCTCTTCTACATTGCCTACAAGTATATCGGCAAGCAGTTTCTCCTATTAACTGGCGCGACTATCTTCGCCTCCTCCTTCCTCATTAACAACCTACCCAATATCGTGGCGCCAGTTGAACTGCACGATTCCCTAGTGGCTGCCATCTTCTGTGGTATTATCTCGGGGATTGCCATGAGCTTTCTACTGATTGCGGGCGCTTCGACAGGCGGGACCGATATTACCGGTAAATTCCTGGCCAAGCGCTTCAAATGGAGCATCCCGACGGTCTTCCTCATGCAGGACATCCTGGTCTACAGCTTGATCTGGCTGACCTTCGATATTCAACACGTCATGTATGCCCTGATTATGAGCTTCGTCCGTAACCAGACCATGAAGAACATCCAACGCTTCTTCTCGGCCTATATCCAATGTTCCATTATCTGTCTCAATCCGCAAGAAGTCGTGTCTGCCATCAACTCCCGTCTGGGCCGGGGCTCGACCATTATTGAAGTGGAGGGTGGCTATTCCCACCAGAAACAATACATGATCATCCTCATTATTCAGCAAAATGAGCTGCATACCCTCAAGAAGATTATCGCCCAAACCAGTCCCAAGTCCTTCATCACCATTACCAACATCAACAATATCTTGGGCAACTTTAAGGAACACTCCTACGAATTATAAGACAGCAAAAGGCTGGCACACACCCTATAAGTTGGATTATTTTATCCAATTTATGGGGTGTCTTTTAATGCAAATAAGCTATTCAGAACTAGTAAAGTGTTATAAAAAAGGAGAGCCTAAGCTCTCCTTGTGATCACAACGTTTTATAGAAAGTCTTTTCTAGGGGTCACCTTAAAGCGTGCAGCCAATTCTCTAAGCTGATTATCGCTAATATCTTGTTTTATACGGCCCCCTTGAGCGCCAATTTGACTGTAAATCATTGCCGCTTTTTCAATCACTTCAATCAGGCCGTAGGTCTCATCGAGTGAGTTTCCAGAAGCAAAGAGCCCATGATGGGGCCAGACTACTGCTGAAAAATCGCCCATTTTTCTTGCGGTTGCTTCCCCTATCTCTGTTGTGCCTGGTGTCATATAGGGAATGAGACCCACACCTTCTGGGAAGACCACTAAGGACTCGGCCTGCATTTTCCAAAGTAGTCGCGATAAGTGACGTTCATCCAGATCCTGAGTGAACGTTAGGGCAATTAAGTTAGTTGGATGACAATGGAAGATTACCCGATGGGCCGGATTAATCTTCAGACGCTCAATATGACTCATCAAATGGCTAGGAAATTCAGAAGTAGGTCGTCCGCCATCTTCAAAGCCCCAGACAACATCATAGCTTAAGCCATCATTTGAAATACGAACGAGCCCTAAGTCAAGTAGCGGTTGCTTAGTTACATTACGAAAATAGCGTCCCGTCCCCGTTACCAGATAGTATTGTCCAGCTAAATTGGATGCCTTAAAACCCAATTCATGACTTGACCTAACCTCAAAAATATCCTCGTAGCCCACAAGCTCTTCCGCGCTTAAGCGGCAGGAAACGTTGCCGCCGTTTCGCTCATCCCAATATCGTAGATAGGACTCATAGGTTACTTCACACATTTTTTTTACAAAGGAAGATTCTATAAATTTCATAGTTGCCTCTTTTCTAGTTTCGTTTACTTAATACTTCTTTTTCGTATTGACGGACATCGTCTAACCAATCCAGACCTACTGGGACCTTGTTTTGCAAGCAGAAATAATTCCAAACATCTGCATAAGGGAAGTCTTTCAGCTCCTCGGTATAAGCCAAACGACCGGTAAAGTCAAAATGATTTTCCATAGCCTTCAAGTCAGCTGTTGGCTCAAGCAAGGCTTTTAAGAGAGCTTTTTGAGTATTACGGCTACCAATTACCCAGGCAGCAATCCGATTAATTGTAGCATCAAAGAAGTCTAAGCCAATTACTGTCTTATCCAACAAGTCATTACGTACTAGTTCTTTAGCAATATCTTGCAACTCGTCGTCCATAATCACCACGTGATCTGAATCCCAACGCACTGGACGAGATACATGTAGCATAAGACCTTTCCCAAACAAGGCAAGTGAAGATAATTTATTTGAGATTACTTCAGTTGGATGAAAATGTCCTGCGTCTAGAAGAATCATTTTGTCTCGCGTTAGGCCATACCCCATATAGAATTCATGAGAGCCGACTGTATAAGCTTCCGCACCGATACCAAACAACTTACTTTCGACCGTATCTTGAGTACAAGCTTCATCCAGTTGTTCAGAGAAGATTTCGTCAAGAGACTCCATCAAGCGTTTACGAGGAGTTAGGCGATCAATCGGATTGTCCTTATATCCATCTGGCACCCAAAAATTGTTGTAACAGACTTGATTCAATTCTCTCCCCATGTATGCAGCAATCTTTCGACTTCGCTTCCCGTGTTCAATCCAATAGTCACGCACTTCTTTGTTGGGGTGTGACAAAGTCAGCCCATCCTTCATCATAGGATGCGAGAAGAAGGTAGGATTAAAATCAAGCCCCACACCCTGCTCCTTAGCCCACGCTACCCATTTTTCAAAGTGCTTTGGTTCAATTTGATTCAAATCCACTTTCTCATCTGTATCCAGATAAATGGCATGCAGATTTAGCTTGTGTCGCCCAGGAATCAAGCTATAGGCCTTTTCCAAGTCTTGGCGAAGCTGATCTGGTGTTTTGGCAGCACCTGGGTAATTCCCCGTTGACATGATGCCTCCCGTCAGTTCACCATCCGGTGTAAGGAAGCCTCGTACGTCATCGCCTTGCCAACAGTGTACAGAAATCTTAATATTTTGAAGCCTTTCGAGGGCGTTATCGGTATTAACACCGTTTGCTGCATAGCGTTCTTTAGCAACTTGATAGGCTTGTTTAATTTGTAATTCGTTCATGTTTTTCTCCTTAAATTTGCGGTCTGTAACATTCAAAACTACTAGATGACGCTAGCCAGTGACGAGCTTGCGAGAGATTCTCAAATTCTCCAACACTAATCATTTGTACCAGAATATTTCCAATCGCCGTAGCCTCTCCCGGCCCTGCAATGACTTCTTTCCCAATGAGATTGGCAGTTAACTGATTGAGCAAGCTCACGTTAGACCCGCCCCCCACTATGTGGAGGTAATCAATCGTCTTGCCACTTAAGTCTTCCAATTGCTTAAACTCTCTAGCATAGATACGAGCTAGGTTAGAATAGACACACATGACTAATTCTCCCACAGTCTTCGGTGTAGGCTGCCCACTTTCACGACAGGCGGCTTGAAACTCCTCAATCATGTTTTTAGGGTTGTTAAAACGATCATGGTTCAGGTCGATTTCTTGTAAAAAGGCATGTACGCTTGCTGCTTGCTCTGCCATTCCCTGATAGGAAAATTGGTAATCTGTTAGACGCGTAATCTCCTGCAAGCACCACATACCTGTGATATTTTTTAAAAGGCGGTAGGTATGATAAACACCCCACTCATTGGTGTAGTTTGCTTGATAGATCTTAGCATTTACTAGGGGCAAGTCATTCTCTATACCAACAAGTGACCAGGTCCCGCACAATAGAGAACCAAGTCCTTTACTTAAGCTATTTGCTTCTTAGCCTTTTTGGAAGAATCGAACAGAAGACCTGTAGCTATTTTTAGTGGCCTTTAAGCCAAGAGTTCCTCAAAGTCCATGCCGCTAGAATTTTTATCGAACTGGCTGTTATAGAGGTCAGCATAGAAGCCGCCTTGAGCCATGAGCTCCTGGTGGTTGCCTTGTTCGATAATGCGACCTTCCTGCATGACCAGGATATAGTCGGCATTCTTAATGGTCGACAGACGGTGGGCGATAACGAAGGAAGTCCGCCCTTCCATAAGGGTATCCATGGCCTGCTGAATGAGTTCTTCGGTCCGGGTATCCACTGAAGAAGTGGCCTCGTCCAAGATCAGCAGTGGCGCATCCTTAAGCAAGGCGCGGGCAATGGTCATGAGCTGCTTTTGCCCGACCGACAAGGTCACGGTGTCATCGAGGACCGTGTCGTAGCCCTTAGGCAGGGTCATGATATAGTGGTGGACGCCAGCCGCCTGGGCTGCCTCGATCACCTGGTCGTCACTAATCCCCGTCTGGTTGAAGATCAAGTTTTCCTTGATGGTCCCTTCAAAGAGCCAGGTATCCTGCAGGACCATGGCGAAGGCATCATGGACTTCCGACCGCTTCATTTGGGCCAGGTCTACTCCATCAATGGCGATAGTCCCTTGGTTGATTTCATAGAACTTCATGAGCAGGTTAACAATGGTGGTCTTACCTGCCCCGGTCGGCCCTACAATGGCAATCTTCTTACCTGGACGGGCTTGGGCCGTAAAGTCATTGATGATAGTCTTATCAGGCGAATAACCAAAGGTGACCTGGTCGAAGGAGACCTGGCCCTTAATGTCAGTCAAGGCCTGTGGCAGGTGGTGGTCATCCGCCATTTCCTCTTCATTAAGGAATTCGGAGACCCGACTCATGGCTGCTCCCGCTTGTTGCAGGGAAGTCATGCCTTGGGCCAGTTGGGAAATAGGTTGAGCGAAGATCCGCACATAGACCATAAAGGCCACGATGGTTCCCATGGTCACGCCACTGCCCTCTTGCAGGGCCAAGATAGCCCCAACAATAATGACTAGGACATAGGCGAAGTTGCCAATGAAAATCATAAGCGGCATCATAATGCCCGAAATAAATTGAGACTTCCAGATGCTGTCATGGAGTTGGCCATTGAGCTTGGCGAACTGTTCCAAAGACTCCGGCACAGCATTGTAGCTGGTGACCACATTGTGACCCGAATAAGTTTCCTCCACAAAACCGTTGACGGCCGCCAAGTTGACTTGTTGGGCCTTGAAGAAGCCTTGGGCCCGCATACCGATAAACATAATCAGGATAAAGCCCACGAAGACGGAAATCACCGTCACCAGCGATAGGATGACATTAGCGGTGAACATCATAATCAGGACTGCGATAATCATGATGACCGAAGTAATCACATTGGCCAGACTCTGGTTAAGGGATTGACCGACGGTATCCACGTCATTAGTCACCCGTGACAGGGTATCCCCTTGGGAATGGCTATCGAAGTAGGCCAAGGGTAGGCGGTTAATCTTAGTGGCGATGGCCCGACGCAGACGTTGGGACAGGCGCTGAATCATGGTGGTGATAATGAAGCCTTGTAGGTAGTTAATCACCGCTCCGAAGGCGTAAAGCCCGGCCAGCAGGAGGCCCACAGCTGAGATGGCCTTGAGGTCCATATTGCCTGACATGCCTTGGCCAATCAGGTTGGTCATTTCTTCCAACTTACGTGGCCCATAGACCGTAATCATACTGGAAATGGTCGCCCCCATCAGAGCCAAGACCAAGGGCAGTTGAAAGCCTTGAATATAAGGTTTGATTCCCTTAAAGAGGGATGGTTTGGATGTCTTATTGGCCATCTTCTAATTCCTCCTTGGATAATTGTGAGTAAGCAATTTCGCGATAGACTGCGTTGTCTTTGAGCAATTCCTTGTGGGTCCCCTGGCCGACCACCCGACCTTGGTCTAGGACCAGAATCAAGTCAGCCTCCATAATGGTAGAAATCCGTTGAGCCACAATCAACTTAGTCATGTGCGCCGTCTCCTTGGTCAAGGCCTCACGCAAGATGCGGTCGGTCTTATAGTCCAAGGCTGAAAAGGAATCGTCAAAGATTAAGATTTCTGGCTTACGTGCCAGAGCCCGGGCAATAGCCAGACGTTGACGTTGACCCCCCGAGAAGTTGGTCCCACCCTGAGCCACATGCTCGGCTAGGCCGCCTTCCTTAGCCTCCACAAAGTCCTTGGCTTGGGCCAATTCAAGGGCTTGCCACATCTTATCTTCCGTCAGTGGACTTTCTAAGCTATCCCCCATGTCCAAGTTAGACTGGATGTCGCCTGAGAAGAGGACGGCCTTTTGAGGAATATAACCTACTCGCTTGCGCAGTTCGCTTAAGTCGTAGTCAGCCACGTTGACGCCGTCGACCAGAATTTGGCCTTCTGACACATCATAGAAGCGTGGAATCAGGTTAACCAGGGTGGATTTCCCTGAACCGGTTGAACCAATAAAGGCCACGGTTTGACCGGCTTGGGCTTGGAAGGACACGTCTTGGATGACCGGCTCAGCTTCTGGTGCATAGCGGAAGGTCACATTTTGGAAGGTGACTTGGCCCTTGAGGCTTGGGTCTGGAGACTGGCCTTGGGCTGGCGAATGAATGCTTGGTTCCAGTTCGAGGACTTCATTGATCCGGCCCGCTGCTACCAAGCTACGAGGCAGGATGAAGAAGATAATCCCCATTAAGAGGAAGCCGATGACAATCTGCATGGCATAGGACATGAAGACAATCATGTCACTGAAGAGACCCACCTTGTCCATCATGCTAGCCGAGGCAATGAGATAGGCCCCAATCCAATAGATGGCCAGGGTCAAACCAGAGGAAATCCCCGACATGATAGGGTTGAAGATGGCCATGAGGTTGTTAACGAAGAGGTTGAGTCGGGTCACTTCATTGTTGGTGGCCTCGAACTTAGCATCTTGGTAGTCCTCAGCATTATAGGCCCGAATAACTCGAATCCCCATCAGGCTCTCGCGGGTAACGGCATTGAGCTTATCGGTTAATTTCTGTATAACTGCTTGCTTAGGAAAGGCCAAGGTCATGAGGACTACGGTCATTAAAATGTTAATTAAGACCGCTACCCCCACTGCCCAAAGCCAAGCCTCGGACTTGCCCACAATCTTGGTCATGGCCCATATAGCCATAATAGGACCGCGAACGATGACCTGGAGACCCATGGTAATCAGCAGCTGAATCTGGCTGATGTCATTAGTGGTCCGGGTCAAGAGAGAGGGAATGCTGAAACGCTTGATTTCAGCATCTGAATAGCTGAGCACTTGGCTATAGATGTCCGACCGTAAACGGGTGGTATAGCTAGCAGCCAAGCGGGCAGATAGGTAACCCACCCTGACTAGGCTAGCAAAACTAGCCAGGGATAGGCCCAACATGAGGGCACCTGGACCCATGAGCTGGTCTAGGCCCACGCCAGGTGTTTGTAAGAGGGTGGCCACTTCCTTCATATAACTTGGAACTTCTAAGTCCAAGCAGACGGCTAGGAAGATGAAGGCCACGGTAAGACCCACCATGCCCCATTCGCGGGCGCTGAGTCGCTTAATTAATTTAAACATGGTCTACTCCTTTATATTCAATATGTTCCAGATTTTGCGTCAATTGGCGGATTACCCGATGGAAGACTGCCAGATCTTGCTCGCTAAGTCCTTGCAGTAATTGGTCGTGGATGGTGGTCAAGAAATGGCTGACCTGGGCTTGCTTGACTAGGCCTTGCTCGGTCAGGGTCACATACTTGCGCCGCTTGTCGCGAGGATCCGGCTTAATGTCAATCAGCTGATTCTTCTCCATGCGCTTGAAGAGCTGGCTAGCCACAGGCTTGGAGATTTTCATTTTCTCTGCTACTTCCATCATAGTAACCGGCTGGTCTTGGTGGTGGAAGAGATAGGTCACCACCCGTCCCTGGGGACCGGCTAACCAGTCCATTCCGGCTTCCTTGGCCAGGTTTTGGGCTTGATTCTTAAGGCGATGGCTGAAGACCACCGTGTCATGGATACAACCTTCCATTGGCATCCCTCCTGAATAGTTATCATGCTAACTATTTTAACATAGGCCTATGCCCTTGGCAAGTTATAGCCCTCTCGACAAAACTTTAGAAATACTTTAGAATTGCTTGAGAGATATTTGATTTTTAGGTCCTATACTTAGAATTATCAGGAGCCAAGCTCCATATTAGCAGAAAGGACGTGTTCCCCATGACTCCCATCCTGTCCACCCATGCCCTGACTAAAAACTACGCCTCAGGGACGGCTCTGACCCAGGTCAGCCTCAGCCTAGAAGAAGGCGACATCTACGGCTTAATCGGCCAAAACGGGGCCGGTAAGACCACCTTACTCAAGCTGATTACCAGGCTCATTCACCCAACTTCTGGCACCATCTCCCTCTTCGGCTCTAGCGGCGACCGGGAGTGGAGCCAGGCCCTGACTCGGGTGGGGGCCGTCATCGAGTCGCCAGCTGCCTTCCCTAATCTGTCGGCCTACGAGAACCTACGCTACCAAGCCACCCTACTCTGCCTGCCTCAAGCCGAGCAAGTCATCCAAGAGACCCTAGAACTCATCGACTTGCAGAATGCCGGCCGCAAGCCCTTCAAGGACTTCTCTCTAGGGATGAAGCAACGCCTGGCCATTGGCTTGGCTATCTTGGCCAAGCCCGACCTCTTGATTTTAGATGAGCCGGTCAATGGCCTAGACCCCATCGGCATTAGCGACTTACGCGCCCTCCTCCTCCGCCTCAACCGCGAATTAGGCATGACCATGATTATTTCCAGCCACATCTTAAGCGAACTGCAACAAGTGGCCAACCGCTTTGGCTTTATCAAAGACGGACGGCTAATTAAGGAAATCTCCAAGACCGAATTCGATAGCCTGTCCGAAGACTATATTGTCCTCAAGACCCATGCGGTAGACGCCGCTAGCCGCCTGCTAGAGAGCCAGTTCAGCTATCCTTTCAAGGTAGTCGACGAGACCGGCGAAATCCATGTCTTCGCGCCTGCCAACCAGTTGTCGGCCGTCAATACCGCCCTGGTTCAAGGCCAAGTAGCCCTAGATGAGATTTATTATGCCAAACAGAACCTAGAAAACTACTTCACCCAATTGATTCACGAGGAGGATGCTCACCATGTTAGCCATTCTTAAAGCCGATTTCCGCCGCCTGATTCATTCAAAGGGTTTCTGGACCATGGAGATCCTGCTCCTGGCCTTCAACTTCCTCATTGTCCTCCTGGCTCACCCTACCGTCCTCAAGTTTATCTCGGGTCTCCAAGGAGTCACCGGTGCTGAGGGCCTGGAGCAGCTGAGATTGGACGGCTTGACCGCCGTCAGCCAGGCCATTGAGAGCGGAGCTGGTATTCAGATCTTTATGCTCTTTTTGACCCTCTACCTGGTGGGGCCTGAACTCAACCATCAACTCTATAAAAATTCTCTGTCCGCCGGCATTTCCCGCTTCAGCTACTACTTCAATAAATGGCTGATGATTTTCCTCTTAACCGGCTTCAACCTCTTCCTCTACACCAGCACCCGCTATCTATATGCCAGCCTCTTCCTGGATATGTCGGGCCTAAGTCCTGAAGTGCTTGGGCAAGGGATCCAAGTCCTCCTACTCCAATGGCTCTTCATCCAATTCTGGGTGGCCGTCATTCTGACCCTCCTCCACTTGACCCACTCTATCCCTATCAGCCTGGTCTTTTTCTTCTTAGTTGGCCCTTCTACCAACTACCTAGCCCTGCTCCTGCCAAAAATCACCTGGCTGCGCTACGTCGATGTGGTGGCTGACTTCTCCCTCCTATCAGATCCCAACCTAGCCCTGGCCGTGGGCCTGTCACTGATTCTAAGCGCTAGCTTCGGCTGCCTAGGTTATCAGATTTTCAAAAGACGTGACTTATAAGAACACACAAATAAGCCAGCCCATCAGTATCGGAACTGATGGGCTGGCTTTTGCTATCTAAATGGTAGGCTGACACAGACGGAGAAATCTAAGTCCTGACTGCTTAGGGTCAGCTGGCCGCCTAGTAATTGAACTAGTTGTTGACTAATATAGAGCCCCAGGCCAGAAGAAGACTCGACTTCTGACAGGTTCTCTGAATAGAAGCGCTTGGTCAAGTAGCGGACCTGTTGGATGGGCTGGGCCATTTGATTATCGAGGCCAATTTGCAGCTGGTCGGCTTGGAGGCTCAGGCTAATCCGGCCCTGGCCCTTGCCATGCTTAAGCAAATTGCCTAGCAGGTTCTGCAGGACCCTCACCAGGAGTTCTGGATCGGTCTCTAGCCAGATAGGACCTGGCGCCAGGTCCAAGTCGACCCTAAGCCCCGCTCTTTGGAAGGATTCATAGTAGGTCAAGGCCGTCTCCAACAAGAGCTGATGGACATCCACGCGCGCAAAGCTTGGCTTGACCTCATGCTCCAAGACCCGACGATAGTCCAAGAGAGCCTCTAGCCGACCCGAAACCTGCTTGAGTTGCTGGTGGACCTTTTCCAAGGTCTGGGCATCGGGTAGCTCTTGGGCTTTGACCTGCTTAAGGGCCTGCTGGGTATAACCCGAGGCAATGGTCAGCGGGGTCCGGATATCGTGGGCAATATTGCTGATGGCCTGGTCCAAATCCCGCCGCTCCTGTTGGCTGGTGATTCGCTCGGCTTCCTGGTCCTTGAAAACTTCTTGGACAGCCTGGCTCAGGTCCACTAAGGTTCGACTCTGCTGGCTGAGACGCAGGCGCCCTTGGGATTTGGTCTGGCGCTTGGTCTCAATCTGCCGGGTCAGCTGGCGGACGGTGTAGCTTTGATGAAATAAATAGAGGATGGTCCCTAGCAGACAGAGGCCTAGGCCCAAGGTAATTCCTAACATTAGGTCGCCTCCCCTCCTGGCCGGACGCCTTGAGCCAGGCGAACCCCCAGACCCCAGACTGTCTCAATATAATCCTGGCTATCATCCAGCTGGCTGATTTTCTTGCGCAGGTTGGACAGGTGGGTGTTGAGGGTATTGTCGCCCGGAATGAAGGCATCTTGCCAGACCAATTCATAGAGCAGCTCCTTGGTAAAAATCCGCTGGGGCTCGCCTAGCAAGGTAGTTAGAATGCCAAATTCCTTTTTAGACAGGCGGACTGCTTGGCCCTCCCGACTAATCTCAAAGCTATCGGCCTGGAGTTGTAGCTGGCCTAGGCTAGTAATCGCCTGGCTTGGCTGACTGCTAGCGCCCGCCTCCTGGCCGGCTGTCCGCAACTGGACGGCCACCCGGGCATAGAGCTCCTCGAAGTCGAAGGGCTTGACCATGTAGTCATTGGCCCCGGCTAGCAACATCTGACTAATCAGCTTCTTGTCCCCCAAGGCCGTCAGCATAATGACCGGCACCTGGCTAAAGGCCCGGATGGCCTCCAGGACCGCCTGGCCATTCATGCCCGGCAACATATAGTCCAGCAGGACCAAATCCACCGGATGAGACTGGCAGTAAAGTAGCCCCTCGGTCCCGGCAAAGGCAGAGACCAGCTCATGTTCCTGGCCCAGGGACTGCTTAATCAGGGCATGGATGTCCTGGTTGTCTTCGATAATCAATATACGCGCCATAGTGGCCTCCTTTTATGGGATAGTTGACAATGATTAGTCTTGGCTTGGAGCCGGACTTTCAGCTGGTGGGTCTGCTTGTTCTTGAGATTCAGGTCTATGAGCTGCCGGCACTTGAGCTTGGGCGCTTTCTCTTGCAGACGCTACTTCAGCCACTTCTCTTCCAGGTGCTTCTTCAGCCGCCTCTAGTGCTTGACCTTGGTCGCCTTCTGCTAGTACCCCTTCTAAGACTGGTGCTGGCCCTTTTTTGGGATTCTTAAGCAAGTAAACCTGACCGGCGAAGATAAGGGCAATGACCACTGTTAGGCGAACTAATTCCACACCCGGCATAGGCAAGGTCCGTTTGGATAAGAGCCAACCCACTAGCAGTGGCAGATAGATTTTCCAAGTGGCAAAGCCCCCCTTAAATTCCGGCTTAGTCTTGAAGCTAAGCAGGATTATGCCCAGATAGTAGACACAGAGGCTGCCATAGCTTAGATCCACCATATGGCTAATGCGCACATGAGGGGACATAAAGCCACGTAGGGCCACAATCACGTAACTCAAGCCTATCATGAGCACATAATGACTGTAAATAAAGCCAGTGGCCGACTGATCCGCACCTTGGGGCAGCCGGTCAATTTGAATCTTATAGTGGAGGATGAGGCAGACCGCCATTACTAAGCCCATGAGGGTATCGCTTTCCTCTGATAGGAAGGGGCCCATGCTAATGACTATCAGGCCACCCAAGTACATCATGAACATGAGGGAGACCCGATTCTTGAGACGGGCCAAGTCCAAGGCCGGTACTTGGCGGTCCCGCAAGAAGTAAAGTGGGGCCAACCAACCAGCTAAGACGGCGACTACCAAGAGAGCGACGCCCCATTCATAAGGCAGCGTGGTTGCGACTAGGAGTAGGATAGCTTGAGCTAAGAAAATCAAAGCATGACAGGAGGCCAAGTACTTGACTTCTTCCGTCTGGGCACGCAGCCCTTGAATGCCATAACGTAGGGCCAAGCTCAGACAGAGAAAACCCAAGGTTGCTGACAAGATTACCCAACTGTCCTTCCACAAAACGGTATTGCCGTGGGATAGGAAGAGAAGAACGGTCATGTCGAAGAAGTGGCAGATATAGTCCAGTGGCCCCTCCTTCAAGAAACGATTGTTGTAAGTCACTTGGCTGAACCAGATATAGAGGACCGCCGCCATGGTCATGGCAAAACGCCAGACCATATTCTGGTCAAGGGGCCACCTAATCAGGTCCTGAATCATATAAATCAGACCGAATAAGGCATTAACAAAAACAAAATCATAGAAAATTTCTAGGACAGAGTAAGTTTTACTTTCTCTCATGATAGTCACCTCGTATTGATTCATTAGCATTTAAGCACTTGAGTTAAAGTAAGCAATAGAGTTCTTGATTCTATGGATTAATTGGTCTTGAGATATTTGAGTCGAAGTAAGCAGGGATTCCATTCATCCCAGAGATCCGGGAAGATTTCTATGGCCTCATAGCCACAAGCCTGGTAGAAGGCATTGGTGGCATCATAAGCCTCATAATGCCCTGGGGCCACCGTCTTAACCTGCAGATAATGATAGCCCTGGCTCATAGCATAGTCTTCAGCCGCGGCCATGAGCTGGCGGCCTAGGCCTTGTCCCTGATGGGCTTTGAGAACGCCCATGCAGTGAATTTCCAGACAGACAGGGGAAGTTTCTTGGAGGGTGATAAAGCCCCAGCCCTCCCCTGCTTGAAAGCAGACACGGTTGCTAGCCTGGTCAATGTATTCCTGGGTGGAGTCGGGCAGACCAAACCATTCAGGCAGGTCAGCTAAGACCTTAGCCACTAGTTGTGAGCGGTCTTGACCTGCTTGCACTAATTGAATCACTGAAACGCGTTTGGTTTCTAACATGGCATTCACCTCATTTTATTGATTGATCTTGAGATACTTGAGTCGAAGTAAGCAGGGATTCCATTCATCCCAGAGATCCGGGAAGACTTCAATGGCCTCGTAGCCACAGGCCTGGTAGAAGGCATTGGTGGCATCATAAGCCTCATAATGGCCCGGGGCCACGGTCTTAACCTGCAGATAATGATAGCCCCGGCTGATCGCATAGTCTTCAGCCGCCGCCATGAGCTGGCGGCCTAGTCCCTGGCCCTGATGGGCCTTGAGGACGCCCATGCAGTGAATTTCCAGACAGACAGGGGAAGTTTCTTGGAGGGTGATAAAGCCCCAGCCCTCCCCTGCTTGAAAGCAGACACGGTTGCTAGCCTGGTCAATGTATTCCTGGGTGGAGTCGGGCAGACCAAACCATTCAGGCAGGTCGGCTAAGACCTTGGCTACTAGTTGTGAGCGGTCTTGACCTGCTTGCACTAATTGAATCATGCCTTGTCCCCCTTTGACTTTTTCTTAGGCTTGGGGGCCGGTAATTCAGGCCACATGGCTTCAAACAAGTCCAAAACATAGCCTGGTCGCTCTAGGTCTTCCACCTCAATCATGGGCTTGGCACCCGGATAAGGTATGGCCTGGGCTTCTTTGGCTAGATAAGAGAGCGCGGCAGGCACCGGCTTGACTAGCAGGCGGTTATCGTAGAGGCCGCCTACTAATTTACCTTGATAGTAGAGCAAGTACTCGCCCATCATGGCTCGGCTGGTGACATCTGGATCATGCTGGCAAAGGTCTAAGATAAAGGCTAGATAATCCGGACTGGTAGCCATCTTAGTCCCCTCCCTTCAGATAGTCCTTAAGGTAGGTCAGATTGCCATAGGCTTCTAGCTCAAGAGGCTCGGTCATCAAGACCATGCCTCGTCCGGCCAGGTCGCTTGGGACTTGGAAGGCCAGACCTAGACGGCCAGGCTCTTCTCCCGGCGCCCAGGCGATGTAGAGAGTCTTGAGGTAGCCGTAAGTGGCATCCTCGGACTGGAGGACGGTCTGGGCATAAGCATACCAGTCGCCGACCTTATAGAGTTGGTTGAGGATTTGGTCCAAATAGTCCTGGCTGACCTGCCGGCTGTCTGGTACCAAATGGGGCAAGAGACGTAACTCTACGCTATCTTCGGCGATAGTGGCTAGGTCAATCTTGACTGCCCCTAAACTTCTGAGTCCTTCTAACACCTTATCCCTCCTCTGTCTGATCTTTGGCTTGGTCCAATGCCTGGAATTTGGCCTTCATGGTTGGGTTCTTACGGGTCAGCTTCTTAACGCTGACATCGTCCAGCTTGTTATTAGCCAGGCGCAACTGGTTCTCGCTAGTCAGAAGGGCTGTCTTCACGGCCTCCATGCGCTTGATGGCCTTGTCGATTTCCTCGATAGCCTTGGCGAAGTTGTTGCTGGCCGAGTTATAATTTTTAGCAAAGGCCACTTTGAAGGCATTGAGGTCTTCTTCAAAATGGGTAATGTCAATATTCTGCTCCCGCATCTGGGCCAGTTCCTGCTTGTAATGGAGGGCATTCATGGCCGCATTGCGTAGGAGGGTAATCATAGGCAGGAAGAATTGCGGCCGGATGACATACATCTTGTCGTAGACATAGGACACATCGACAATCCCGCTATTATAGAGCTCATTGTCGGCTTCCAGCAGGCTGACCAAAATGGCATACTCGCAGCCCTTCTCCCGCCGGTCCTTGTCTAACTCCTTGAAGAATTGCTCATTCTTCTTCTTGCTGGCAGTCTCGTCGCCTTCGTTCTTCATCTCAAACATAATGGAGAGGATTTCGACACCCAGGTCATCATACTCGCGGTAGATATAGTCCCCCTTGGAACCCGTCCGGGCATCATTGTCCTTGCCAAACTGGGCCTTGGGAAACATGCCCATGCGGTTACGGTTAAATTCGTACTCACAGTGCTGTTCCAGGCTCTCACCAATCATCTTGGTAGACTGCTTGGCCTTGAAGTCCTTGTAAAACTCAATGGTTTCGTCCTTCTTGCGCAGCTCCAACTCGTACTTCTCTTGATCAGCCTTGCGAGACAGCTGGGCTTCCTTCTCCTGTAAGGCCAGCTGGTTGGCGACCGCATCGCGCTCCTTCTCCAACTGGGTCTTGGCCGCTTGCAGGGCTTGTTGGTGCTCCAACTGGGTCTGCTTGAGTTGGAATTCCAGGGCTTGAATGGCCTGGTCCTTGGCCGTCAACTGGCCCTGGAGGGCGGTCTCGGTTTCCTTTTGGATTAGGGCCTTTTCGGTTTCAAATTGTTGGATTTGATGTTGCAGCTGGCTTAGTTCCTGGTCCTTCTGGGCTCGCAAAGCCTGCTCCTGGTTCTGATAGCGCTGCTCGGCCAAGTCTAGGGCCTGATGGAGGCGAGCCTGCACTTCGGCATCGAATTCGGCCGTCCGCACCTGGGCTAGCAACTCGCTATATTGGGTTTCATTAATGGTAAAGTGGGTCCCGCAATGGGGACACTGGATTTCTTTCATATAATACGGGGACTCCTTTCATAACTTTGTCTTCTCTATTATAACAAAAAAAGCCCCCGGCTTGTAGTGGGAGCTAGGCTTGGACAAGGGGCGCCTGCCTATTATTCGTGAATTGTAAGCGCCAAACTTGTAAAGGGCTTGGTGTCAGTTTAGTGAGGCCTCAACCTCTGGCCTTGCTTAGCCAATCTTGGCTAGGGAGCGGGACCGGCTTCAGCCAGCCTGCGGCTGTCTTCCACCTTGCTGGTCTATGGTGGCCTAAGTCGCTCCGCTCCAAGGCCACTCATATGCCCAGCATCCTAGGCGCTCCTAGCTAAAAATTGGGTGCAAGGCCGCCGGTTGACAATCAAGCGAAGACATAAAAAATGGCGGTAGAGACCGCCATCTGCAACTTGCCAACTAAGCAAGTCTATTTTTTAATTCTGTTTAGCTTCTTCCACATAGCTATGGAAGAGAGAGGCATAGTGGTCAAATTGATCCGGGTAGCCCTTGCGCAAGTTACGCAGGAAAGCCCGTTTGACTGGCGTCGTATAACGGAAATGAATGTAGAAGAGCGCTATAAGCAGTGCACCAGCCAAGCCACCAAGTGATGAGAGGACAGACCAAAATTCGACACCTGGCTTGCTAAAGTATAAAACCCCTGCCGCCGCAAACAGGACCGCCATGATAATAATGACCCACTTAAAGTTCTTGTCTAGGCGCGCCTGCACTTCTGCTAATTCTAGAATCACACCTTGTAACTCGCCATCTGTATAGACTCCTTCACGTAGGTTGCGCGCCGCATCACGAGAGAGCACTGTCCGTGTTGCCATAGTTGAATCCACTCCTTTAGTTTTGGATAGACTCAATATAGCATTTTTAGGCCTTAAATTCAAGATTTGTAGGCTTTCGATCCCTCTTTCTGGCTTGCCCTAAGGCCCCTATGTTATACTAAAAGGCAAAGGAGGAGGATGAAGATGTCCACAAATTCTTACACCAGTCAAAGCCTAGCGCCTCTGCTACCTGAGCCAGTCAGACAACATTTTCTCAGTCTACCCCCTAGTCACCAAGCCGAATGGCTTAAGTACCTCAACGAAGCCAAGCAGGAAGCCACTAAGGAGCGCCGCCTGGCCAAGATGATTGACCAATTAACCCCATAAAAGCAATAGAAAAATACAGGCATCACTTGTGCGATGCCTGTATTTTTCCGTCTACCCTTCTAAGGCCTCTAAAAGCATTTGCCGCATCTGGGACAGCTCCGGCTCCTGCAGTCGCACTGAGTCATCCGTCATTTCCTCAAAGGGCACCCACCAGACGGGGCCGCGTCCCTGATGGCCGTAGGTCCCCATATCGCCGGCGCGACGTGGGAAGAGATGCCAGTGCAGGTGGGCATCGCCATTACCTAGCAATTCGACATTCATCTTCTCTGCCCCAAAAGCCTTGGCCACTGCTTCTTGAACCTGACTCATTTGGTCTAAGAAGCTTAGCTTGGTCTCAGGGTCTAAATCATGTAGCTCCCGCACATGCTGCTTGGCTAGGAAGAGCGTATAGCCCTTGAAGTATTGGTGGTCACCCAAGACCACATAGCCAGTGGAAAGTTCCTTGACTAGGTAAGGATTGCTGCCTTCCTTAATCATCTCAATTCGTTGACAAATTAAACACATGGTCTGGGCTCCTTTACTGCACTTTTGCTTTGACCCGATTATAGCATAAGTCACTCTCCCATTCAAAAAAGCGCCCTAAGGCGCTTTTCTCTTCTAATCCTCCAGCACCTCCAGCTCAAAGCGCATGCCGCCTTCAATGGCATAGAAGTCATGGACAATATGGTAGTTTTCCAGCAGGTTATGAACCATATAGAGACCCAAGCCGGTCCCCTTATTGCCCTGCTGGTCGCTGTCCTGGTGACTAAAAATGTCATAGGCTGACTGAAGGGCTTGGTCAGACATAGGCTGACAAGGATTCTCAATTCTTAGCTTCTGCCCCTCACGATAGATGCGGATGGTGCCACCGGGTGTGGAGTAGCGGACCGCATTACTAATGAGGTTGGAGAAGACCTTGCGGAAGGCTGACTCACTCATAGCCAGGGTGGCCTGGTCGAGTTGATAGTCAATCTTCAAGTGCTGAGCCTGAGCCAGGACTTCATAGTCAGCCAGCACCTGAGGCACAATGGCCGCCACATCCAGTGGTCCTGTCTCGGCCTGCCATTCTTGCAGTTTGGAGAGTTCCAGAATTTCCTTGACTAGGCCAGATAATTGGTCGACCTTGAGCATGGCCTCATCCAAATAAGTGTCCCGGTCGGCATACTTGCCTACCTTCCAGCGCATATTTTCTAACATAATTCGTAGACCCGCCAAGGGTGTCTTGAGTTCATGGGAAGCACTGCGCAGGAAGTCGACCTTGAGCTTCTCCAACTCCACCATGCGCTGGTTCTTCTCTTCCAGTTCATCAATGACGGCTAGGAGATGGCCATAGAGCTCGTTGATTTGTCGCTCCATCATGCCCAGCTCGTCCTGACGAATGTTAGCAAAGAAAGCCGTCCGGTCCAACTGCTTCATGCGCCCGGTCATGGCCGCCATACGGCTGAGAGGCCGGGACAGGCTGCGAGCATAAACGTAGGCTACTATCACTGCCAAAGCCACCGATCCCCCTAGGGACATAGGCAGTAAGGTCAGGGTCACCCGCGTGGCCTGGCGGACCACTTCGGTAGTGGCAACAAACTGAACTAGCAGGCGTTTCTTATCCCGCGTCACCACTTCCCGCTCTTCGATAATGACCGAGTTCTGGTCACTGTCCTGATTATAGTTGAGATTGCGGCCGAGTGTCTTGGTATAGCTAGAGCCTTGGGGCTGCATAAAGGCCGTAATACCCTCGTTCTTAGCATAGACTTCCAGGGCTGTCTCCACTTCGGCTTCCTCTACTTCGGCCAGGTTTTGGACCATGGCATCGGCCTTGTGGCTTAAGTCGGTCTGGCGATCGTTGAGATAGAAATGGGGAAAGACCAAATAGATGGAGAGATGGGCCACTGCCACCAAGGCTAGCAAGATGGAGATGGTCCAGATAAAAATTTTCGGAAATAAACTTAGTCGTTTCATTTTAGCTCCAATTTATAGCCCACATTTTTGACCGTGACAATACAATCCAATCCTAAATTCTTGCGTAATTGCTTGATATAGACGTCCACGACCCGGTCAAAGGGTGGATCATCCTGGTTGGCCCAGACATGGTCGAGGATTTGCGCCCGACTGAGGACTTGGCCTTGGTGGTCCAGCAAGAGCTTGAGAACTGCCAGTTCCTTAGGTTTGGTATCCGCCACCTCCCCCTTATAAGTCGCTTCATAGCTGGAGAAGTTGACCTTACTGTCCTTGTATTCCCAGATGTCAAACTCACCGTAATGCCGCTTAAGCAGGGCTTCAATGCGCTTAGCCAGTAGGGCCAAGGAGAATGGCTTCTGAATATAGCCATCCACCAGCAAGTCGAAGGTCTTAATTTGGGCTTCTTCATCGGCCACCGCCGTCAACATGAGAACCGGCACTGTACTGGTTTTACGGATTTCTGCTAAGACTTCAAAGCCATTTTTCTTAGGCATCATAATATCTAAGAGGACCAGATCCACGGATACCTCCCCAAAGAGGTCCAGGGCTTCTTGGCCATCAGCCGCCTCCCAAACAAAGTAGCCTTGACTGCGGAGAAATTCGCTGACTCCTTCGCGGATGGCTGCTTCGTCTTCTACAATCATCAGATTCATGGGCGCACTTCCTTTCTCATTAAAATCTTAAGTCAATTATACCATAGAAAGTAGGATTAGCCTGCGCAAACCCTACTTTCCATGGTAAAAAATATTATGGACTTCCTAGCCTACACTTGAACCAAATTCTGAACATTATCTACAAATGGAAGTCCTTAGGTGGAGAATAAAGGGGTATCTAGAACCCCTCATAGGCCGGTCAAGGCGTCATTGCTTGGACTGAGTGACGAGAGTATGTAAGTGACAATGACGGCGACTTGGCCGGTCTATGAGGAGTTCTCGATGACGAGAACTCACCCACTTATTGGCCTATTGATGGTCGGCCAAGAGTGATTTAGGTTGCTTACGCATGAGGGTAATGGAAGCCAGGAGTACTGCTACCAGGATGACCACCAAGCCTAAGGCTACTACCCAAACCATATCCATGGCTTGTACTTGGACGGATAATTCGGTCAAGGTCTTGTTGAAGCTATCGATGGCTGCCCCGCCCCCAAGCGTGGTATTCTTAGCTTCAGCTGCCAATTGTTGACCGATGCTTTGGTTGACGCTACCCAGAATGGTATTGCCTACCCATTGGCTGACAGGTCCACCTAGGAGGAAGGCCCCCACAAAGCTTGCTAGACTGACCATGAGGACTTCTACTAGGAATTGAGCCAAGATTTGTGGCTTGGTCATTCCGAGGGAGAGTCGAATCCCCATTTCCTTACGACGACCGTTCATCCAGAGGAAGAGGATCAACATGAGGACGATACCTGAGAAGATCAGGCTGCCCAAGAGTAGCTTGTCGGTCATGCCATAGACTAAACCAATTGATTTTTGCAAGGATGGGAAGTTTTGGCTGCTCTTAACCAAGCTGTAAGCCCGCCAGTTAATGGACAACTTCTTAGCTTCTGACATGATCTTGTCTAAGTCATGGTTACCATCAACGAAGAAGCTAGCATCTTGATAGATAGCCGTCTTGTCGGTATAACCATAGAGCTTTTGCGTGGTCTCTAAGTCGGTCAGCAGGTTGTTTTGGTAGAGCTCTTGGATGGCCGTTACCCCACCTTTGTTCTTACCGCTGAAGGTCCCCACGATGGTGACTTCAGTCGTTTCGTTGGCTTGTTTTTCATTATCGGCATCATAGATGTTGGACTTGAGCTTGAGCGTGTCCCCTACCTTGAGGCCGTTCTTCTTAGCAAATTCTTCGTGAACCATGGCCACGTTCTTGTCTTCAGGCTTAATGTGACGGCCTTCAGCCAACTTGAAGGTTTCGGCGCTAAAGCGATCATCCAAGGACGAGTCATTGGTCCCGGTCAACATAGCGGCCTTACCGAAGCGACGTTGACGGTCGGCATCAATCCGTGGTAGGCCGTCTTGGGAAACCAGTTCCTTGTCGACTAAGTCGGCTACAATCCCCATACGTTTGACCACTTGGCTAATACCATCTAGGCCTTGAATGGCCGCGATGTCCTCACCACGCAAGTTCCCACTCCCGCGGTTGGTCCCTTGGTTGTTACGGCGATCGATTTCCATGGAGAAGGAAGAGCTGATGCCTTTGAAGGTTTCTTTGGAGGCCACGTCGGTAGCCCGCTTAACAGCCAAACTACTTAAGGAAACAGTGGACATGACCAGGAGAATGAGGAAGATGATCAGAGTCTTAAATTTTTTGCGCCAGACATAGGCCCAAGCATTATTCAATAAACGCATTGTGCTTCCCCCCTCTACTTCACTTTATGTCCGTTAGCAGCTTTCAGCTTACCATGACTGAGTTCTAGCACCGTATCGGCGGCCTCTGCCACTTGTGGGCTGTGCGTCACGACGATAACACATTTGCCTCGTTCATGGGCAGCTTGACGTAAAATGTCGATAATTTCTTGGGCAGTCCCTTCGTCCAAGTTACCGGTTGGTTCGTCAGCCAAGATGATTGGCGCTTCGCTGGCCAAGGCCCGGGCGATAGCCACCCGTTGTTGTTGGCCCCCAGATAACTTGAGGACGTTACGGTGAATTAAGTCTTGGCCCAAGCCTAGTTGTAAGAGCAAGTCTTCGCTAGCTTCCGCATTAGCTAGGCGCACATTTTCTAGTGGCGTCAAATAGTCAATCAGGTTGTAGTTTTGGAAGACCAAGCAAATATTGTGGCGGCGGTGGGCACTATAAGATTCTTGAGCAATGTCCTTGCCTTGGAAGAGGACTTTCCCTTTGGTTGGGCTATCTAAGCCAGCCAAGAGGGATAAGAAGGTCGACTTACCAGCCCCAGATTTACCCACAACAGCGTAGAAGGTGCCGGCATCAAATTGTGCGTCTAATTCCTTGAGGACACTCTCTTGTGCCCCTTCATAACGATAGTAAATGTTGTCTAATTTCAATAATGTCATCATGATCACTTCCTTAACTGAGTTGTCCTAGGATTTCCTTAGGTTTTTTGGTGAGAATTAAGCCGGCACAAGCCATGACCGCCACTACTATAATAATGAGGACCACGCCATAACTTGTTGCGACTAGGCCGGCCTGCCAGCTTGGCGCAGCGGCCGCGAAGAGTTTGCGGACCTGGTCTGGCAGGTCATGGGAGACTAAGAGGCTGGAGAAGAAACTGTTAGCCAGTGGATAGGCGACTGCGGCTGCGATGGCCCAGGCCCCAATGGATAGGCCCCAGAGCTCTAGCAGGATTTGGCCAATGATTTGGCCCTTGGAAATCCCGATTGAGAGCAGAATGCCGAATTCATGCACCCGTTCCCGCAAGCAGAAGAGCAAGACTAGGAAGAGGGTAATCACGCTGACCAATAAGACCGCGCCGGTCATGATGGTCATGAGGGACTTGAAGCTAGCGATAGGCGCTGCCACCTGGTCAAAGGCTTGACTGTTGGCTGTCAATTGGGTTTGGTCCCAATCCAGCGACAAGGCCTTAACGCGACTAATAACTTGGTCTAGTTCCTTGGGGTTTTTCACCCGATACTGAGCCAGACGCACTTGATAGTCGTCTGCTTGCCGCCCGTAGAGGGCCTGACTGCTAGCGTAGTCGGTGTAGAGCCGGTTTTCGGTCAAATCGGAGCTGAGCCCGGTGAAGGTCTCACTGCGTTTCCCGCTATAAATCCCGACAATCTCAAATTCCTTGGCCTCCCCGTCCTTGGCCTCCCCACCTTCGGTTAGCTGGGTGCCCTTGAGGCTAATCTTATCGCCTAGCTGGAGCTTGTTGGCTTCTGCAAAGGCCTCGTGGACCATGACCTTGTCTTTGTCATCTGGCGTCAAGTGGCGCCCTTGGCTGAGGGTCAAGGCCCCGCTAGCAAAATCTAAATCGGTCTGACTGTCTTGGCGACCTTGAATGGATAAGAGCTGATTAAAGATATCGTCGCCTTGGTCACGTTGCACGGCTTGTTGGGCCTGAATGACTTGGCCGGACTCAAACTTGGCCAGCCCTTCTGATTGATACTGAACATCTGCTACCCCTTCTACTTGAGCCACTTGACTGATGTCCGACTCTTTCATACCTGCCTGCAAGCCCTGACCTTGGAGCTGGAATCCCGCATTGGAGAGGGACAGGAGTTTATCTTGAACTTGTTGGGTACTAATCTGAATCGCGAAAACAGCTAAGACAGCGGTCGTGATCAGAGATAAGATGAGGAAAAGCAGCCCTACTCTGACTCGCTTACGGCTGACATAGGCCCAAGCACGCTGATACCATTTCATACGAGTCACTTCCTTTCTGCTGATTAAGAACTAACTATAGTATGCAACCCCTGTGTGAAGTTGATATGAAATTGTGAAATAAATTTTTGCCATCTTCAATAAATGAAAAATCCAGCCCCTCTCCTGGCTTGAGAACAGGATAAGGGCTGGGTTTTTATAAATAAAATTAGCTAGCTGGACCCCCAACTCGAATAGCATAGGCATCCAGTAAAATTCGGCCAATGACCTGCAAGGGTAGGCGAGACCTCACTTCATAATCAGGAAAATAAGAAATTTCTGATTTATAGCCTACTAAGCTGATGTCGGCTAGCTGGGCCAAGCTAGAGCCACCGTTGGCGGTCAGGAGAACCAGGGGGACTTCCTGGGCCACACAGGTCTGGGCCGCTGCTACCAACTCCTGAGTCTGGCCATTAAGGGAAATCAAGAGCACCAGGTCTTGATCCGTCAGGCGCTTACTGATGGTACGAATAATGTTGGGGTCGGTATAGAGTTCGCAGGTCCGGCCTAACAAATGGAACTTGACTTCCATCTCACTAGCAATCAATTCACTCAAGCCACGAGCAAAGAGATAGACCTGGCTAGCCCCCGCAATGGCTTGAATAGCATCTTCAATCTGGCGCTTATCTAAGAGGGCCAAGGTTTGCCGGACTTCAAGATCATTTTTCAAGATGACTTCTTGGATCTTCTGATCGTTATCGTCCAGGATTTGATAGGTAATGGAGCTCGCCTGATCACCCCTAAGTTGCTGCTTGATAGCATGCTTAAAGGCCGTAAAGCCATCATAGCCTAACTTCTTCATGGTTCGGACAATGGAAGCTGTGGAGACATTGGCTTCTTGACTCAACTTGGTGATGGATAGACTGGGCACCTGACCTAGATGGGCCTCCAAATAGGCTACAAGATGACGCTCGGTCGCCGTTAAATGTTCTAGCGAAAACATAGACTCCCTCCTCCGTAATTCTGTAAATATTTTCCTAGCTAGCGTCGCATTTAGAAAACATTTACAGTCAAACTTCTGTCATACTAAGTATAACAAAAGTCCCATCTCAAACCAAGGAGGTGATTGAATGATCTATACCTGTACTATGAATCTGGCCATTGACCTCTTCATTAAAACTCAGGACCTAGTCCCCTTTGTGGTCAACCGCACCCAAGAGGCAGACTACCAGCCCAATGGCAAGGGAGTCAATGTCAGCTTCATCCTTAAGAAACTGGGCCTAGACTCTACGGCGCTTGGCTTTAGTGCAGGTTTTACTGGCCGCTTTATCTCAGACCAACTGCTTGCAGCGGGTATCCAGACTGCCTTCATCCCTATTCCTGGGATTAATCGCATCAATGTCTTCACCCGCGTCACCAGTCAAAATCTGGAGTATAAGTTGGTGAATCAGGGACCCGGTCTAAGTCCTGACCATATCCAACAACTTCTAGCCCAGATTAAACGGCTCAAACCCCAAGACACCCTAGTAATATCTGGTAGCCACCCCCAAGGCGTCACCGATGACACCTATTTGGCCATCGGCCAGGCTGCCCAAGAACAAGGCTTCCAACTAATTCTAGATATCTCCAGTCCGGTAGTCTTGGACCTCTTGCCTTATGGCCCCGCCCTAATCAAGCCTAATGATGAAGAGTTAGCCCACTGGTTCCAGGCAGAAGCCCTTAACCAAGACCAGCTCATCTATTACGGTCGCCAACTCTTAGACAAGGGCGCCCGCCAGGTTTTACTATCACTGGGCCCAGACGGTGCCCTCTTATTGACGCCAGAGATAAGTCTTAGAGCCACTGCTCCTCAAGGCCAGGTCGTCAATACGGCTTGCGCCGGTGACACCTTATTAGCAACCTTCATTGGCTGTCGCCAACAAGGGTTATCCTATGAAGATTCTCTAGTCAAGGCCGTAGCAGCGGGCAGCTCAACAGCCTTTCGACCTGGACTGACAGACTTCTCAGATGTAGCAGAACTCAGTAAAAGCATAGAGCTTACTTATTTATAAGGAGGAATTTGCATGACCAAGTATGATTTGATTGCGGCAACCGGTTGTCCGACCGGGATTGCCCACACTTTTATGGCCCAAGAAGCCCTAGAACAAGCAGCCAAGGCGGCTGGCGTTAC
>CAUUNL010000009.1:0-33146 GCA_963546405.1 Abiotrophia defectiva
ATGGGAATTTTTTTGCTTAGAAAAACCACCTAGCTTTACTTGGCTAGGTGGTTAGAGGAGGGCGAAAGCTCTAGAAGCTTAAGGGTTGAAAGAAACATGGACGTGGTCGTAGTGGTTGGCTGTGTCTCCACCACGGTCTGGCATTAGGTTCCAGGTATTCGCTGGCCCATAGTAACTATCGTAGTTAGCGTAGAAACGTTGTTTCCAGATAACGTAGTTGATGTCATTGCTTTCCATATCGGAAGTGGCATAGTTGGCAATCTGGTCACCTAGCTCGGTATTGTCGTTGACTACGAAGTCAACGGCCAAGCCCTTGCCGTGGTCATCGTTAGAGCCTGGACGGTAGAGGCTGAAGTTAGTAACACCAAACTTGTCCGCTACTTCTTCTTTGTATTCAGCTGCTTTTGGCTGCAAGCCTTGGTTGGCTGGGTTGGCAGCCGCCCGGGCCGCATAATCAGTTGAAGCTGGCTGATCTTGAGCCGTTTGGTCTTGAGCAGGCTGCTCTTGAGTTGTTTGGTCTTGAACTGGTTGGGTTGCTTGTTCCTGACTCGTTTGCTCTTGAGCCGTTGGGTTGGCCTCAGCTTGCTGACTAGGACTTTGTTGGCTTTCTTGGCCATCTGTTGGTGCATTGGTTTGATTTACTTCTGTAGGATTGGCAGGCGCAGCATCAGTCGCTTCTTTTTCTGGCTGCTTAGCCTGAGTAGGCGCCTCAGCACGAGTTTCTTCTTGTACGGTTGGCAAACCAGATTCCTTGACATCGTCGCCGATAACAGGGGCTTGATCAGCATTGGATTGATTTTGAGGCTGAGCTGGTTTTTCTGGCTTAGCAGGTGTTTGAGGCGTCGCTGGTTTGTCAAGATTGGTTGGCTTGACTTGGTTATTTGGCGTTTGAGGGCTAGTAGCTGTCGGTTGAGCAGGTGTCACAGCTTCTGGCTGGCCAGGAATTTGGGTGACCGGAGACAAGTCTTGGCTGGCAGCTTCCTGATCTTGGACAGGACTTTCCTCAACAGGTGCTTGAGCTTGCGGGTTAGTTGGGGCAGTCGCCTGGTTTTGATTAAAGTCTACCTGGCTAGTTTGTCCATCAATAGTGACCGTATTTTGCGTCAAGTCAGCCCGAACACTAGGACTTTCTTGACTTTGGTCTGGGGCTTGAATTTCCAGACTAGTCACTTTGTGGTTACTATCTAAGGTAGCCGTTAAAACAGTGCCTGGGAAAATTAAATCGGCGTCTGCAATTTCATTAATAGAAACTAAAACTTGAAGGTCGACTTCAAGGGCTTCTGCGATGGCTGAGAGGGTGTCACCATATTGAACTGTATAGCTGAGCTTGTCAGCTTGCTTGGAAATATCTTCTTTAATTTGGCTGACCGTCCGAGGCGTCCATTGGGAGGCTTCTTGGGCTTGAGCTGGAGTCAAGGGGAGTGCGAGTAAAGCCGCTGCTGACGTTAAGAGCAGTGTTCTTTTAAGTGTTAATTTCATAATCACGCTTCCTTTGCTTGTTGATGAGACCATCATAGCATAGAAGTTAGGCTAAAAGGCCCATTTTATGGAGACTTAACCCAATCATAGGACATCTGTAATCTCTTTTTTCACATGGCGTCTTGTCAGGACAAAACTGTAATATATGAAATAGCATAGTGGCTAAGCAAGCTAAGATGAGGCCTTAAATTTTAGTCTATTTTCCTGGCTTAGGGCTTGATTTTTCCTAGCTTTTATCGTATATTTAGAGACGTGGTCGTTTGTTGCTTTATCGATGTTCGGCTACTTATAACACCCCGGCTCAGTTTAACGAATCACCAACGTTTTACTTAGCTTGTGGGATACTATATCGGAAAGAGGTGAAACTGAGATGGCATTATCAAAAGAGCGTAAAAATGAAATCATTAAAGCTTATGCTACTCACGAAGGGGACACTGGTTCTCCAGAAGTACAAGTTGCGGTTTTAACTGAAGATATCAATATCTTAACTGACCACATCCGTACTCATAAGAAAGACTATCATTCCTACCGCGGTTTGATGAAGAAAGTTGGGCGTCGTCGCCACTTGCTTTCTTACCTGCGTGAGAAAGATATTCAACGTTACCGTGAATTAATCCAACGTTTAGGTTTACGTCGTTAATTTTGGTAGCAGGGCGGCTACGGCCGCCTTCTTTTTTTAGAGCTTTACCATGGAATATGTGCTAACCAAATAAGAGCCGACCAGGGCGGCTTGGCCAGTTCTTATTTGATTAGTCATGTTCCATTATCAAGGGAGCTAATCCCAATTTATAAGGAGGACATTCCATGTCAAACAAACATGTATTTTCTACAACTTTAGCGGGCCGTCCGCTATCTGTGGAAATTGGCGAATTAGCCAAACAAGCCAACGGCGCTGTCTTGGTTCGCTACGGCGACACCGTAGTTTTATCTGCAGCCGTTGCATCTAAGAAAGCCGGGACCGGCGACTTCTTCCCCTTAACTGTTCACTACATCGAGAAGATGTATGCAGTCGGTAAAGTCCCAGGGGGATTCATCAAGCGTGAAGGCCGTCCATCTGAAGCGGCAACCTTAACTAGCCGTTTAATCGACCGTCCCTTACGTCCAATGTTCCCAGAAGGCGTTCGTAATGAAATCCAAATTACCAACACCGTTTTATCAGTTGACCAAGACTGCACCCCAGAAATGGCCGCTATGTTAGGGGCTTCCCTGGCCTTAGCTGTATCTGACATTCCATTTGATGGACCTGTTGCCGGCGTTAACGTAGGGCGCGTCAATGGGGAGATTGTCATCAACCCAACGGTTGCCCAAGCAGAATTATCTGATATCGAATTAACGGTTGCTGGTACGGCGACTGCCATCAACATGGTGGAATCTTCTGCTAAAGAAGTGTCAGAAGCCGATATGTTAGAAGCCTTACTCAAAGGTCATGCAGCCATCAAGGAATTGGTAGCCTTCCAAAATGAAATCGTTGCTCAAATCGGTAAAGAGAAATTCGAGTTTACCTTAGCAGAAGTGGCGCCAGAAGTGGCGGCTCAAGTAGGGGAACGCTACAAGTCTCGCATGATTCAAGCCATCCAAACCCAAGAGAAGAAAGCACGTGAAGCAGCTGTTGATGCCGTTATGGAAGAAGCAACTGAATTCTTTGCTGCAGTTTACGCTGATCGTGATGACTATGATCAGCTCATGAAGGACGTATCCACTGCCTTACACGACTTAGAGAAAGACGAAGTGCGTCGTCTCATCACCAAGGAACGTGTTCGTCCAGACGGTCGTCGCATCGATGAAATCCGTCCATTGAGCTCTTCAGTGGCCCTCTTGCCACGCGTTCATGGTTCAGGTCTCTTCACTCGTGGACAAACTCAAGTCTTGACTGCTGCTACCTTGGCACCGCTTGGTGAGCACCAAGTAATCGACGGTTTAGGTATTGAAGAAGGCAAACGTTTCATCCACCATTACAACTTCCCTAACTTCTCTGTTGGTGAAACAGGTCGTGTGGGCAGCCCAGGTCGTCGTGAAATTGGTCACGGTGCCTTAGGTGAACGCGCCCTCAAACAAGTGATTCCTGCGCCAGAGGATTTCCCATACACCATTCGTTTGGTATCTGAAGTCTTGGAATCTAACGGTTCTTCTTCGCAAGCAAGTATCTGTGCCGGCACTTTGGCCCTCATGGATGCAGGTGTGCCAATTAAGGCACCAGTAGCAGGGATTGCTATGGGCTTGGTTATGGAAGGGGAAGACTACACCGTCTTAACTGATATTCAAGGTCTGGAAGACCACCTAGGCGATATGGACTTCAAGGTTGCCGGGACAGCTGCCGGGATTACGGCCTTGCAAATGGATATCAAGATTCAAGGGATTACCGAAGCTATCTTAACGGAAGCTTTGACGCAAGCTAAGAAGGCCCGTTTGGAAATCTTGGATGAATTGGTCTCTACCTTACCAGAAGCTCGTAAGGAGTTGAGCCCATACGCACCTAAGATTGACATCATCCAAATCAACCCAGATAAGATTAAGGTGGTCATCGGTCGTGGTGGGGAAACCATTAACGGCATTATTGAGGCAACTGGCGTTAAGATTGATATCGACCAAACAGGGAATGTCTCCATTGCGTCCAGCGACCAAGACATGATTAACAAGGCTCGTCAAATGATTGAAGACTTAGTTCGTGAAGTTGAAGTAGGCCAAGTCTACACTGGTAAAGTTAAGCGCATTGAGAAATTTGGTGCCTTCGTAGAAGTCTTGCCAGGTAAAGACGGTTTAGTTCATATTTCTGAATTGGAACACCGCCGTGTGGCACAAGTCGAAGACGTGCTCAAGATTGGCGATGTTGTAGAAGTCAAAGTCATCGAAATCGACAACCAAGGTCGGATTAACTTGTCTCGTAAGGTCCTCTTACCTAAAGACTAATTCACTATCATCACTCAGGCTAGGAAGTTTTTCCTAGCCTTTTTTGTATGCTTATCTCTTTGTCACAAGCAAACACGAACGTTAAGTTGACAAGTGGTAACAAAGTTCGAATATCCCTTTTATTTGCTAGCCAGGAATCCTATAATAAGGGTAGATAGGACTTAAGAAGCTTTGCCTAGAGAAAGGGTGTTAGTGTGGTAAAAGTAGCAGTCATTATGGGGTCCAAGTCAGATTACGCCACCATGGTCGAAACCTGTCAATTATTGGATCAATTCGGGATTCCTTATGATAAGAAGGTCGTAAGTGCCCATCGGACACCAGATTTGCTGGTTAGCTTTGCTAAAGGAGCAAGACAAGCTGGCTATTCATTGATTATCGCTGCGGCAGGAGGAGCTGCCCATTTACCGGGGATGGTTGCGTCTATGACAACCTTGCCGGTTATTGGTGTGCCCATTAAGTCTTCGACTCTAAGCGGCCTCGATTCCCTCTATTCCATCGTCCAAATGCCCTATGGAGTGCCCGTCAACACCATGGCCATTGGAGTGGCTGGGGCAAAAAATGCGGCCGTCAGTGCCTTGGCTATGTTAGGCATGACGGATCCAAGCTATGCTAAAGTTTATCAAGATTTTAAGTTAGAACAAGAACGCCTAGTATTGGAAGAGATGACACTATGAAGATAATTTTACCCGGCCAAACTATTGGCATTATTGGAGGCGGTCAGCTAGGTCGCATGCTGGCTATGAGCGCTAAGGAAATGGGCTATAAGATCGCCATCCTGGACCCAAGCAAAGAGGCTTGTGCCCGTCACTTTGCTGACACCTTCATCCATGCGGATTTTGATAACCGTAAGGGACTGGAGCGCCTCTGTCAAATCTCGGATGTCGTGACTTTTGAGTTTGAGAATATTGACAGTGACCTTCTAGCTGAACTAGAAAAAGACTACCATATTGTGCAGAGCGCGAGCCTACTCAAGACCGCGCAACATCGCTTGCTAGAGAAGGAGTTTGCCCGTTCCTTGGGTATCGAAACAGTTGATTACCAGTATGTAGATGAAGACACGACTGGCGTCCAAGTAGACGGCACCTATCTCATGAAGACGGTGCGCTTTGGCTACGATGGCAAGGGCCAAAGTCGGATTACAGAGGCCAGTCAGGTTCAACCCTACACCTTGCTAGAACGTCTGGTGCCACTGGATAAGGAAATTTCTGTGGTGGCCTACAAGGACCGGACGGGCATTGGTATCGTGGCAGTTGTTGAAAATGAGCACCGAAATAACATTCTCTACCGGTCCATTGTCCCGACGACAGCAAGTTCAGAACAGGAAGCGCAAGCCATTGATTACACCCGTCGCATTCTAGAGGCGTCTGATTATTATGGTGTCTTAACGGTTGAATTCTTCATTTCCCAAGGTCGCGTCATCTTTAACGAAATGGCGCCACGGGTCCATAATTCGGGCCATATCACCATGCAGTCCGCCAATAAGTCCCAGTTTAGAGCCCATATTGAGGCCATTTGTGGACTAGAGGTTGGGCCCATTCAGAATCAAGCAACTACTCTCTATAACATCCTAGGCCAGGACTTGAGCTACTTCCTCAAGCTGATTCAAGAGCGACCAGCCCACCTACATCTCTATGAGAAGGAGCCACGTCAGGACCGTAAGATTGGCCATATTAATTTCCCAGGACATATTAGATTGGAGGAACCCTTCATTGGATAAGCGAATTTTTGTTGAAAAGCGTGAGCAGTATAGACAGGAAGCTAGCCAACTCATGGATAAGCTGAATAGTGAGTACGGCTTAGGCTTAGAGGACTTACATGTCTATGTTATCTATGATATTTACGGCATCGACTCCGCCACTTATGAGCAAGCTAAGTCTTCCGTCTTCTCCGAAGTCATGATTGACCAAGTCTATGAAGATTTGGACCTAGTGCCTGGTCACTACTTAGCTTATGAAGTATTGCCCGCCCAATATGATCAACGGGCGGACTCTGCCATGCAGGCGATTGCTCTCCTTAATCAAGAAGCCAAAGTCTTGGTTCGTAGCGGTAAACTGATTACCTTTGACAAGGCTTTAAGCCCGCAATCCTTAGCCCAAGTAGAGAAATATTTGGTTAATCCAATTGAAGCCCGCGTCAAGGATTTATCAGTATTGGAATTCTCGCTGGACTCTGAACCAAAGCCACTTAAAGATTTAAGCGGCTTTGGCAACTTTGGCGACCAAGAATTACTGGCACTTAAGGCTGACTTGTCTTTGGCCATGAACCTGGAGGATTTACGTTTCATTCAAGGCTATTTTGTCAGCGAAAAGCGAGATCCAACTGAGACGGAAATTTATGTCTTGGACTGCTACTGGAGCGACCACTGCCGTCATACCACCTTTGAGACAGTCTTAGATCAAGTCATCATTAATTCCGATAAGTTCCAAGTCCAAATGCAGGAAGCCTTTGACTACTATGTAAAAATTCGCGGCAAGTTAGGGATTAGTAAGCCTATGACCTTAATGGATATGGCTAGCATCATGGGCAAGTACCATGTTCGAGTTCTGAAAGACCAAGCCATCGAAGTCAGTGAAGAAATCAATGCCTGCTCCTTCTTCGTAACCGTCAATAATCAAGGGCAGGAAGAAGAATGGCTAGTTCAATTTAAGAACGAAACCCACAACCATCCGTCTGAAATCGAGCCTTTCGGGGGCGCTTCAACCTGTATTGGGGGGGCCATCCGCGATCCTCTATCCGGTCGTTCCTATGTCTATCAAGCCATGCGGGTCTCCGGTAGCGGCAATATCTTGCAAAAACGGGAAGAGACCCTAGAAGGTAAGCTGCCTCAGGTGACCATTTCGACCGGGACCGCCCACGGTAATTCCTCCTATGGTAACCAAATCGGCCTGGCTACTACCTTTGTCCGCGAGCTCTATGATGATTCCTATGTAGCCAAACATATGGAAGTAGGGGCTGTGGTCGGGGCGGTCAAGGTGGGTAACTACCAACGCCAAAGCCTAGTTCCTGGCGATATTGTGGTCATGATTGGGGGCCGTACAGGACGTGACGGCATCCAAGGGGCTAGCGGCTCTTCTGTCGAACATACCAGTGATTCCCTAGAGACCGCAGCTAGCCAAGTACAAAAAGGGAACGCTCCTGAAGAACGTAAGTTACAACGTCTCTTCCGTCGTCCCGAGTTAACGCGATTAATTAAGAAATGTAACGACTTTGGTGCTGGTGGGGTCTGTGTAGCCATTGGTGAATTGGCCGAAGGCATTGAAATTCATTTGGATAAGGTGCTGACTAAGTACCAAGGCTTGAATCCAACTGAACTAGCCATTAGCGAGTCCCAAGAACGCATGGCAGTAGCCATTGATCCAGCGGACTATCAAGCCTTTGTTGACATGTGTCGGGCTGAAAATATTGAGTATGCCCATGTTGCCACCATTACAGACCGTCGCCGCCTGGAAATGTTCTATGGCCAAGAGAAGGTCGTAGACATGGGAGCTGACTTCCTAGCAACGGCTGGGGTTCGCCAACATGCCAAGGCACGCCTAGTCGATAATGCGGGCGCCAATCCTTTCTTGACTAAAGAGGTAAGCAAGGAAGCCATCTTAGCTGAATTAGCTAGTTTGAATGTGACTTGCCAAAAGGGGCTAGCCCAACAATTTGATGCTTCAATTGGTAATAGCACCGTCTTGATGCCATTTGCGGGTAAGCACCAACTTACACCTGTTCAAGCCAGTGTTCAAGCACTGCCAACTCTACATTCAACTAGTGACACAGCCACCATCCTGACCTATGGTTTCATTCCTAAAATCTCTCATTACTCCCCATTCTTATCGGCTATCTATGCTGTACTAGAATCAGTTGCCAAGGTCTATGCCGTCGGTGGGACCAAGGAGTCGCTCTACTTCTCCTTCCAGGAATACTTTGAAAAATTAGGCCAAGACCCGGCTAAGTGGGGCAAGGTGACACAAGCCCTGTTAGGTTCTCTAGTAGCCCAAGAAGCGATTGGACGCCCAAGTATTGGGGGTAAGGACTCCATGTCGGGGACCTTCCATGACTTGAATGTCGTAGAAACCTTGATTTCCTTTGCCTGTGCGCCGGTCAAAATTGCCGACGTTATCACGCCAGAACTCAAGGCAGTGGGTAACAAGCTTTATCATGTGCCAGTCGTTCGCGATGACAAAGGTTATCCGGACCTGGTAGCCACGATGGCAAACTATGAGAAAGTTCACGCCCTCATTCAAGAGGGGAGTGTTGTCTCAGCCTATGTTCAAGAAGAGGGTAGCCTGACAGCCTCCCTAGTGAAGATGGCTCTAGGAGCTGGTTTGGGCTTTGAGATTGAGTCTGCCAATGCGCTCAACTTTGATGTGGCTTCCCTAGTCATTGAAAGTACGCGGGAGCTAGCAGATTTCACTTACCTTGGCCAAGTTCAAGCAGAGGGCCACTACCAAGTGAATGGTTTATCCTTTAGCAAGGAGGAACTTTACCAAGCCTACACGCAAACCTTAGAGGCGATCTATCCTCTCTACCAAAACCAAGAGGCAGGCGCGACTGAAAACTTGACGCAAGAGGCAGACCAAGTCTATGCCTATCCAGAATATGTGGACCAGGTTCAAGTGGTCATCCCTGTCTTCCCAGGTACCAACTGTGAATATGATAGTGAGCGGGCCTTTGTAGAAGTGGGGGCCAAGGCTCAGTCAGTGGTTATTCGTAACCAAAAACCAGGTGATATTGAAGCCTCTGTCAAAGACTTTGTCGCAGCTGTCAAGGCTAGCCACATTATTTTCTTCCCAGGTGGTTTCTCAAGTGGGGACGAGCCGGATGGTTCAGCTAAATTTATCGTTAACTTCCTCAAGCATCCTGAAGTGACAGCGGCTATCCATGCCCATCTGGCTGACAAGAAGTTAATTCTTGGTATCTGTAATGGATTCCAAGCCCTTATTAAGTCAGGTCTCTTGCCATATGGGCAAATCAAAGACCTAGCCCCTAGCGACTTGACCCTCTATCGCAACGATTCCTACCGCCATATTTCAACCACAGCTGTGACCCGTGTGGCCTCTACTCGTTCGCCTTGGACCCAAGGCTTCCAAGTAGGCCAATTGCACGAAGTGGCCTTCAGCCATGGGGAAGGGAAACTAGTTGGCGAGTCCGTGGAAGCTTTCAAAGATTTGGTAGCTTTCCAATATTGTGACTATGACGGTCAGGCAACGCTAAATGGACGCTTTAACCCTAATGGTTCTCTATTAGCCATCGAAGGCCTAGTCAGCCCTGATGGCCTGATTCTGGGTAAGATGGGCCACAGCGAACGTTATCATCAAGGACTATATAAGACCAACACCATTTTAGGTCAGCAATCCATCTTCGCAAATGGGGTTCGCTACTTTAAGGGAGGAAAATAAACCATGAAACTCTTATACGAAGGCAAAGCTAAACAACTCTTTGATACCGGTAATCCTGAGGAAGTCTATGTTCACTATAAGAATAGTGCCACGGCCTTTAACGGTGTTAAGAAGGAAGAATTTGATGACAAGGGTAGACTCAATAACGCCATTACCAGCTTGATTTTTACCTACCTAGCAGAGCAAGGCATCCCAACTCATTTTATTAAGCAAGTCAATGAAACCGACCAAGTCTGTCGCCATGTGACCATTATTCCCTTAGAAGTCATTACCCGCAATATCGTGGCAGGCTCCATGGCCAAGAAATATGGGCTAGAAGAAGGACACCAATTAGCTAAACCAGTCTTTGAATTGAGTTATAAGAATGATGCGCTAGGCGATCCGCTTATTAATGACGACCATGCTGTGGCTTTGGAATTAGTGACGGAAGCGGAACTAGCACAAATTAAAGACTTAACCGCTCGTATTAACCGAGCCCTACAAGACTTGTTCCTAGCGGCCAACTTGATTTTGGTAGACTTCAAGATTGAGTTTGGTAAGACCAGCGAGGGACAGATTATACTGGCCGATGAGATTTCACCAGATACTTGTCGACTCTGGGACAAGGATACTCGAGACAAGTTAGATAAGGACCGCTTTAGACGCGATCTAGGTGATGTCATGGCAGCCTACAAGGAAGTATTAGGGAGATTAGAAAATGCGCGGAATTAATGAAGAATGTGGCGTGTTCGGGATTTGGAACCATCCTGAAGCTAGCCATGTGACCTATTTTGGTCTCCATAGTCTCCAACATCGTGGCCAGGAAGGGGCTGGGATTGTAGCCGGATCTAGCCAGGGATTGGATAACCATCGCGGTCACGGTTTGGTGAGTGAGGTCTTTCGTGACGATAGTATTTTGGATCGTCTGTCAGGTGACCGGGCCATTGGCCATGTCCGGTATTCTACCTCTGGTAGCAATCATATTGAAAATGTGCAACCCTTTCTCTTTCATTTCTATGATATGGATTTGGGAATTTGCCACAATGGGAATTTGGTCAATGCTCGCGCTTTACGCAAGCGCCTTGAAGAGCGGGGAGCCATCTTCCATTCTTCCTCTGATACGGAAGTCTTGGTTCACCTCATTCGCCATAGCCAAGCGGAGACCTTCGAAGGTAAACTTCAAGAGGGACTCAATCAACTGCGTGGCGGTTTTACCTATCTGATTGTCACCAAGGATGCCCTCTATGGAGCGGTGGACCAGCATGCCTTGCGTCCTCTAGTAATCGGCAAGATGAAAAATGGGGCCTTTGTTGCTGCTAGTGAAACCTGCGCCATTGATGTGGTCGGGGCAGAGTTTGTCTGCAATATTATGGCTGGTCAATATGTTGTCATCAACGACCAAGGCATTCGGATTGAAGCCTATGCGGCACCTCAAGCGCCTGCTGTAACAGCTATGGAATATGTATATTTTGCTCGCCCAGACTCAGTCATTGCCGGTCAGAATGTCCATGCCACCCGTAAACGTGCCGGCCGTCGCCTAGCTCAAGAAGCCCCAGCCCAGGCCGACATGGTAATTGGGGTACCTAATTCATCGCTCTCAGCCGCTACCGGCTATGCTGAAGTATCCGGATTGCCCTATGAAATGGGCTTGATTAAGAACCAATACGTTGCCCGGACCTTTATTCAACCTACTCAAGAATTACGGGAGCAAGGGGTTCGCATGAAACTATCTGCCGTTAAATCCATTGTGGGCGGCAAGCGAGTCGTCATGGTAGATGATTCCATCGTGCGGGGGACCACCTCGCGTCGGATTGTCCAATTACTTAAGGAGGCCGGTGCCAAGGAAGTTCATGTGCGGATTGCGGCGCCACCTATTCTCTTCCCATCCTTCTACGGCATTGATATGTCGACTTCTGGGGAATTGATTTGTGCCAATCACAGTTTGGAGGAAGTTTGCCAACTTATTAATGCAGATAGCTTGGCCTTTCTCAGTGAAGAAGGGCTCAAAGACGCAATTGGCCTAGAGGCTGAAGGTCCTAACAAGGGCCTCTGCATGGACTGCTTTTCTGCCGACTATGTAGCTGGTCTACACGATTATGAGCAGCAATTCTATGACTCGCTGACCCCTATCCAACAAGCCTATTTAGCCAAAAAGGAGGCCCAACATGAGTAAACACTATGCAGCCAGTGGCGTGAGCCTTGAAGCCGGTTATGAATCTGTCGAACGTATTAAGAAACATGTAGCCAGAACCAAGAATCTTGGCATGCTAGCCTCCATCGGTAGTTTTGGTGGCTGCTTTGATTTGAGCGCCTATCATTTCAAGAATCCCGTCTTGGTAAGTGGTACCGATGGCGTGGGGACCAAGCTTAAGCTGGCCTTTGAGCTAGATATCCACAACACTATTGGGATTGATGTGGTGGCTATGTGTGTCAACGATATATTGGCTCAAGGTGCTAAGCCACTTTTCTTCCTAGATTATCTTGCGGTAGGTAAGAACTATCCAGAGCAAATCGAAGCCATTGTCAGTGGCGTGGCCGATGGCTGCGTCCAAGCTGGATGTGCCATTGTAGGTGGTGAGACAGCTGAGATGGCGGGCTTCTATGAAGACGGCGAGTATGACATTGCGGGTTTCTGTGTAGGGGCCCAAGAGAAGGAACTCTTGCTTTCTCCTGAAAACACGCGAGCTGGTCAGGTTGTGGTTGGAGTCCCTTCAAGTGGTGTCCATTCAAATGGGTTTTCGCTGGTTCGTAAGATTATTAGTGACCATGATTTAGACCTTAAGTCAGCCTTTGGTAACTCGACCTTAGGTGAGACCCTCCTAACGCCTACGCGTATCTATGCCAAGGAAGTAGAAGCCGTAATGGCCAAAGTCAAAGTGGCTGGCATTGCCCATATTACAGGGGGTGGCTTCCATGAAAACCTACCTCGTTGCTTGGCACCCGGACTGGGTATGAGCCTTGATAGCAAGGCCTATCAAGTACCAGAAATCTTCCACTATTTAAGTCAAGTAGGACAGGTAGAATGGGAGGAAATGTATCATGTCTTCAATATGGGGGTTGGTCTAGCCTTTGTTCTAGAGTCTGAAGATGTTGAAACCGTCTTAGATCTCCTGCCAGATGCCTTTGTTTTAGGCCAAGTAACTGACCAAGAAGGGATTGTTATCTCATGACCCAAGCCAAAAAACGCGTCGCCATCTTCGCCTCAGGGACTGGGTCTAATTTTCAAGCCCTAGCCGATGATGACCGACTGAAGGAAGTCATGACCATCAGCAAATTAGTCTGTGATAAGCCTGGCGCGCCAGTGGTGGCCAAGGCCCAAAACCATGGCATTGACTGCTTTGTCTTTAGTCCTAAGGATTATGCTAGCAAGTCTGAGTTTGAAGCAGACATTCTAGAGGCTATTGAGCCAGTTGACCTGATTATTTTGGCAGGTTATATGCGGATTGTTTCTCCTTACCTATTAGAGCATTACAAGGGGCCCATGATTAACTTACATCCCTCCTTGTTGCCAAAATACAAAGGAGTAGACGCCATTGGCCAGGCCTACCGGGCAGGTGATAGTGAAATCGGCATTAGTGTTCACTATGTCAATGAAGAGCTAGACAGTGGGCAAGTCATTGCCCAAGCCAGTCTCCAACATCCAAGAGATGAATCCTTGGAGGCTTTAACGCAACGTATTCACGACTTGGAACATGAATTGTTGCCTCAGGTCGTCTATCAATTACTAACCCAAGCATGAGAAGGAGGGCAATATGAGTAAAAAGCGTGCCTTATTAAGTGTTAGCGACAAGACGGGCTTACTAGACTTCGCCAAGGGTCTAGTGGCTGCTGGCTATGAGTTAATTAGTACGGGTGGGACGGCCACCTTTCTGAAAGATGCCGGGCTGGAAGTCTTGGATGTAGCCTCAGTCACTGGTTTCCCCGAGATTTTGGAAGGCCGAGTTAAAACGCTACATCCGGCTATCCATGGCGGGCTCTTAGCCAAACGTGACTCCGACTTGCACCGTGAGCAAGTCAGTCAAAATCAAATTGATTATATTGACTTAGTCTGTGTCAACCTCTATCCTTTCGAAGAAACGGTTAAGAAAGCAGGCGTGACGGAAGCAGAAGTGATTGAAAATATCGATATTGGCGGCCCAAGCATGTTGCGCTCAGCAGCCAAAAACCATCAAGATGTGACGGTCGTCTGTGATGTGGCAGACTATCCGGCTGTCTTAGCGGAATTAGCAGAGGCTGGACAGGTGTCTGCAGCCACTCGTCGACGCCTAGCCATCAAGGTTTACCATAGAACGGCGGCCTATGATGCGGCCATTGCCCGTTACTTTGATCAAGTCGATCACTTAGTGCCAGATATTTTGACCTTGTCTTACAAGCTAGAGGATAGCTTACGCTATGGTGAGAACCCGCACCAAAAAGCTTGGCACTATGTCAGTGATCAAGCTGAAAGCTATACCCTGCAATCAGCTACTCAACTTCATGGTAAGCAAATGTCCTACAATAACCTTCAGGACGCCAGCGCTGCCTTGGATATCCTCAATGAGTTTCAAGGCCAAACAGCCTGTGTGGTCTTGAAACATATGAACCCTTGTGGGGTAGCACTAGGGGCCAGTGTCAAGGAAGCCTTTGATAAGGCTTATGAGGCGGATCCAGTCTCAATCTTTGGTGGGATTGTTGCCATTAATGGGGTAGTAGATTTAGCGACCGCAGAGCGATTACATGACATTTTCTTGGAAATCATCCTAGCTGAAGGCTATGAGGCGGAAGCTTTAGATTTGCTTAAGAAGAAGAAAAATCTGCGTCTCTACCAAATCCCACAAGGTGGCAACTTGGCTCAAGCTCAAATTAAGAGTGTGCGGGGTGGTCTCTTGATTCAAGATGCCAACCAAGCCCTAGCAGAAGACTGGCGTCAAGTGACCCATCTTGCCCCAAGTGAGGACCAAAAAGCGGATTTAGAATTTGGTCTTAAGATTGTGAAGCATGTGAAGTCTAATGCCATTGTAGTGGCTAAGAACGGCCAGACACTAGGCATTGGCGCCGGACAAATGAACCGAGTTGGAGCGGCTAAGCTAGCGCTCGAACAGGCTGGCGACAAGGCTAAGGGAGCCGTACTGGCTTCAGATGCCTTCTTCCCAATGCCCGATAGCCTTGAGATTGCAGCTGACTATGGCATCAGCGCAGTGGTGCAACCAGGTGGATCCATCAAGGACCAAGCCTCCATTGATGTAGCCAATGAGAAAGGTGTGGCCATGGTCTTCACGACCACACGCCACTTTAAACACTAAGATGGCTAAGGTACTCGTAGTAGGTGCCGGTGGACGTGAGCATGCCATAGCTTACAAGTTCCACCAAGAAGGCCATCAAGTTTTTCTCCTAGGTGATAACCCAGCCGTAGCGGAGTTTGGGACCTGTTTATCTCTGACCGAAGCTGAGCTCATTGCTTTTTGTCAAACGGAGCCCATTGATTTGGTCTTCATAGGACCAGAAATATATCTAGTCGACGGCCTAGTGGACCGCCTTCAAGCAGCCGGTATTCGGGCCTTTGGTCCTTCTGCTCAGGCGGCTCAGCTAGAAGGCAGCAAGGTCTTCTCCAAACAGATGATGGCCAAGTACCAGATTCCAACAGCCAAGCATGAGAGCTTTAGCGATTATGAAACTGCTAAACAGTATCTTGCCCAGCAGGCAAGCCCTATTGTCCTCAAGGCTGATGGCCTAGCCGCAGGCAAGGGTGTCATCATTGCTCAGACTCAAGAAGAAGCACAAGAAGCCCTCAAAGCCATGATGCAGGAAGCTAAATTTGCGGACGCAGGTGGCTCAGTCGTTATTGAAGAATTCCTAGAAGGGGAAGAGTTCTCCCTCATGTGTTTTGTGTCAGACCGCAAGGTCGTGCCTATGAAGGTGGCCCAAGACCATAAACGGGCCCTAGACGGTGACCGTGGCCTCAACACTGGGGGTATGGGAGCCTATCTGCCTATTTCTCATATCAGCGACCAGGATGTTGCTCAAGGACTAGAGCAAGTTGTTCAACCTATGGTCGATGCCATGTCTCAAGAAGGCATGCCTTTCTATGGCATCCTCTATGCTGGTCTGATGAAATGTGCCGATGGCGTCAAAACCATTGAATTCAATGTTCGTTTTGGGGATCCAGAATGTGAAGTCCTCCTTCTCCAACTTAAGTCCAGCCTTTATCAGGTAGCTAATGCCGTCATTGATGGCCAGGACTTCCACTTGGAATGGGATCAAGATGCGGTTATTGGTGTGGTTTTAGCCGCCAAAGGTTATCCCGAAGCAAGTGTTAAAGGTAGCGTCATTAAAGGCTTGGATCAGCTAAGCGTGCCGGTCTTCCACATGGGGACCCGCAAGGTAGCCAATCAGCTGACCATTAATGGTGGACGTGTCCTCATTGTCTGCGCCAAGGGGACCACACTTGCCAGCGCTAGACAGAAAGTTTATGATGAGATTAAGAAGATTGATTGCCCTGATTTATTCTACCGTCAAGATATCGGCTACCGCTCATTATAAGCGCAGGCTCAAGTAAAGGAGTTATAAGATGTTAGAACGTTACAGTCGCGAACCCATGCGTAGTATTTTTAGTGATGAAAACCGTTGGCGGGCTGCCCTCCAAGTTGAACTATATGCCGCTAAGGCTTGGTCAACCCTGGGTGTGGTCCCTGAAGAAGATGTCCAAGCCCTCTTTGAAAAGGCTGACTTCGACCTGGCAGGTATTCTGGAATTAGAGAAAGAGACCAAGCACGATGTCGTGGCTTTCACCCGCAATGTCTCTAGCTACTTAGGCCCTGAGAAGAAGTGGATCCACTATGGCTTGACCTCAACCGACGTTGTGGACACGGCCTATGGTGTCCTCTATAAAGAAGCCAATGATATTCTCTATCAAGACCTCTTAGATTTCCAAGCCGCCCTCAAGGAAAAAGCCCTCAAGTATAAATTCACGCCATGTATTGGTCGGACCCACGGGGTACATGCTGATATCTCTAGCTTCGGGCTCAAATTCGCCCTCTACTATGATGAATTTAATCGGCATATTGAACGCTTCAAGGCCGCCCGTAAGATGGTAGAAGTCGGTAAGATTTCAGGGGCTGTGGGGACTTTCTCCAACACGCCACCAGAAGTTCAAGACTATGTCTGCCAAAGCCTGGGTATTGAGTCTAGCCATGTGTCTACTCAGACCCTCCAACGGGACCGACATGCTGATTATTATGCCACCTTGGCCTTAATCGCAAGTTCAATTGAGAAAATTGGCGTAGAGATTCGGCATCTCCAACGGACTGAAGTGCGAGAAGCAGAAGAGTTTTTCTCCAAAAATCAAAAAGGGTCTAGTGCCATGCCGCATAAGCGCAATCCAATCTCAAGTGAGAACATGGCTGGTTGCGCCCGGATGATGCGGGGCTATATGCTGGCAGCCTATGAGAATATTCCGCTCTGGCATGAACGGGACATTTCCCACTCCAGTGCGGAACGTATCTTATCGATGGATGCAACTAGTCTATTAGATTACATGTTAGCGCGCTTCACTAAGGTTATCCAAAATCTGACCATTTTCGAAGACAATATGATTAAGAATATCTATGCCACTCATGGTGTCATCTTCGCCCAACGGACCATGTCGACCTTGATTGAAAAATATGGTTTTGCCCGCGAGCAGGCCTATGACCTGGTACAACCGCTAGCCATGAAGTCTTGGTTTGAGGCTATTCCTTTCAAGCAACTCTTGCAAGAAGACCCAACCATTCAAGCGACCATGGATGCTGCAACACTTGATTCCTGCTTTGAGTTGGAAGTTCATTTAGTCAATATTGATAAGATTTTCCATCGGATTCCTGGTTTGGAAGACTAGTTTAATTTGTAAATATAGACTTAATTTTGAGAAAGAGGTAGGCTGATGGCTAAAGTAGCTGTAATTTTTGCACCTGGCTTTGAAGAAATCGAAGCCTTGACCGTAGTAGATGTCTTAAGACGTGCCCAGATTCAAGTCGATATGGTGGGGTGGGCTGAGTCGGTAAGAGGCTCCCATGCCATCACGGTTGAGATGGATCAGATCTGGCCACTTAGCTTGGCTCCTTATGATGCAGTAGTGCTACCTGGTGGCATGCCAGGTGCCGCCACCTTGCGAGACCAAGAAGATTTAGTGCATGCACTCAATAAGCATCATCAAGAAGGTAAGTTGGTAGCGGCCATCTGCGCGGCACCAATTGCCTTAGCGCAAGCAGGGCTTCTAGCAGACAAAAACTATACCTGCTACGATGGCTTTGAACAGCAGATTACAGATGGACACTATGTCAAAGAATCGGTAGTAGTGGACGATAGAGTGATTACCAGTCGAGGGCCAGCCTCCGCCTTGGCTTTTGCCTATGAGTTGGTGGATCAACTAGGTGGCGACGCTCAAGCTCTACGTCAAGCCATGCTCTATCAGGACATTTTTGGTCAATAGCATTAAGAAAAGGGGCCGATAGGCCTCTTTTTTAGTGACTGTATTTCCGTAAGAAGTCTAGCACAAGGGGATAGACAAGGTCTAGCCTATCCATTTGACAGTGAAGGGCCCCACCTGTCTGGCTAGTGAAGAGCTGACTTTCAATAGCCTTAGCATGGATTAATTTTCTTTTGATCTGCTTGAGACGATAGGCAGGGACGTATTGATCTTCTTGTCCTGCTAATAATAAACAAGGTTGACTAATACGATTTAAAATAGGCGCTACTTGATGACGATCTAAATTTCGGTAGAAATCATAAGGGGTCTTCTCACCAGTCAGTTGGTAACCATTCTGTAGAGACCACTTGAGTTGTATATTGGATTTTGTAAAATATTCAGTTAAGCCATTAATCAATGTCTTAGCCCCTAAACGATAGAGTAGGCGAAAGCCAGAATAGGCTACTGGGCCCAAGGTTAATTTGAGGGCATCCATTGCCGAATAGAAGATATCTAAACAAATAACTGACTGAATGCGGGGTTCAAAAGCCGCAGCCCTCATAACAAAGTATCCGCCCCACGACAGTCCCATAGCGTCACAGGACTTAAGGCTGAAATAATCTAGGACAACTTTAACGGGCACTTCAAAACTGGGCTGAAAAGTTAAACCTTGCTGATAAGTTTGGCCCTGACCTGGTCCGTCGAACAGGATAAGATGATATCCTTGGTTTTGAAGGGGAGCCACAAAGTCACACAGCTCTTCAAGCATTCCGTCAAAGCCCCCAAGAACGAGGAGGGTTCGACTAGCGCCGGGACATTCTATCCGTAGGGCTGGCAAGTAGCCGCCAGGGTAGGGGATTTTATGGTAGCTATAAGGAGAACCCTGGTAAGTTTGATAAAAAAGGGCCGTATAGTGATCTAAAGTGGACTTTTTGCGAGGGTCGGTGGCGTCTAAGTAGAAGGCTGCCGCCCGAAAGTAGCGTGAGGCAATATCCAATTTACCTTGGGCTTCATAATCGCTAGCTTTGCTAGACCACCAAGTGTACCAAGATTCAAAATCAGAGATGGCTTGGCCTACTTCACTTAAATCTGCCATAACCTCAGGATGATGCTTAAGTCGAGAGGTAAAGCGAATAATCTGGAAGTCAAATTGCGGGTCGCCGGTATAGTGTTGCATAAGTTTCACTCCTTTTGGTCTATCTGTCACTAGCATAGCCAAATGGTGTATAATAAGACAGAACAGAAAAGCTCTATCTGTTGTTTATCCAACAGATTAACCTGATTTGTTGGATTAAATAAGTTGTTTGACTAGGAGGCTCAGCCATGGATAGACGAATTATCAAAAGTAAACAGGCACTGAAACAAGCCTTGCAAAAACTGATCCAAGTGGATGAATTTGGGCATTTGACGATTGAACAAATTTGCCAAGAGGCAGGCTGTGCAAGGTCAACATTCTATAGCCATTTCGAAAGTAAGGAAGAGCTACTAGTGGAAATTATTGACGAGCAAATGGCTAAGATTGAGCGACTGATTGCCAGAAGATTTGATAATCACTTGGACTTTTATCAGTATCTGGAGGGCTTCGTGACCGAAATCGTAGAACCCGACCGTCCCTTCTTCCAAAGCTTGTTAGCCATTAATTTAGGATCAGATGGATTCCGGTCACGATTGGACCAGGCCTTTCAGGAATTATTTATGAAACACTTAGGCCATCTCAAGTCTTCTCATATCATCAGCCAGTATTTCAGCGCTATGGCCTTAAAAACAACGGATCTGATGGTGACAGAATCGATTGCAGGTCAGGATATGAAGGTTTATGCCAAACTAGCTCAAGCTATGTGTAAGGCTGTGATTGAAACAAGTAAAAACTTTGGCAATTAGGCTTTTTGGCGGAGGGTGCAGGCTCGATTCGTCCTTTGCAAAATCAGGCAAAACAGTATATAATAAGGAGAACATCTACAACAGTTGTGGTAATTGCTGGACCGGTTTACGACAGCACTTATCGACTTTATGAAATGAATTTTTGAGGTGAATTATGAGCAATATTAAAATTATTCCCCTAGGTGGGGTCCGCGAAGCAGGGAAGAACCTGTATGTGGTAGAAGTCAACGAGTCTATTTTTGTAATGGACTGTGGCTTAGTCTTCCCAGAGGAAGGCTTGCTAGGGATTGACGCGGTCATTCCAGACTTCTCCTACTTAGAAGAAAATGCGGACCGCGTTGTGGGGATTTTCCTCACTCACGGGCATGCCGATGCAGTGGGTGCCTTACCATATCTTCTAGAAGTAATTGAAGCCCCTGTCTTTGGGACGGAATTGACCATTGAATTGGCTTCACTGCTAGCTAAGGAACGGGGCTTGGCAGACCGTTTGGAGAATTTCTTCAAAATTGACGAGGAAGTAGAAATTGAATTCGAAGATGCCAATGTTTCCTTCTTTCGGACAACTCATACTATTCCAGACTCTGTGGGGATTGTCATCCAAACCAAGGAAGGTTCCATTGTCTATACCGGTGACTTCCGCATTGACCCAAGTGCTAAGCCTCTTTACAAGACTCACTTTGGACGCTTGACAGATATTGGGGAGAGTGGTGTCTTAGCCCTCTTGGCCGATTCTTCGGAAGCTGAAAGCCATGTGGAAAACGTGAGTGACCAACAGGCGGCGGATGAGATTCTAGAGACTTTCCGTAATGCCCATGGTCGTGTCATTGTGGCCTGCGTCGGCAGCAACATCGCGCGTCTCCAACAAGTCATGGATGCTGCTCACACTTCTAAACGAACCATCTTCGTTCCAGGCGGGGAGCTCATGGATATCGTGGATACGGCTATCAAGTTAGATAAACTAATCATGCCAAGTAAGCGGACCTTCGGCCAAATGAAGAATATTGGCAAGTTCAAGGATCATGAAATTATTATCTTAGAGACCGGTATGTCAGGTGAACCTATTCAAGCCTTGCAACTCATGGCTCAAGGGCGTCATCGTCAAGTTAAGATGCAAGAAGGGGATTTGGTCCTCTTTGCTTCAACGCCTTCGATTGCCATTGAGACAGCTATGGCGCGGACCCAAGATATGATCTACCGAGCAGGGGCTCAGGTTAAGGTCTTGACCGACAGCTTTAAAGCATCTGGTCACGCGACCCCTAATGAGCTCAAACTTATGATTAATTTCTTACAACCAAAAATCATTATTCCTGTTAATGGGGAATACCGTCAACAAGCTGCTTTGGCTGATATTGCCAATCAATTGGGTTATGAAGACGATCAAATCTTCATTCCTAGCGCTGGTGATGTGATTGAATACCGTAAGGGCCAATTCCTGATGACTCAAGAAGTGCCAGCAGGGGACATCTTGGTCGATGGGAATGGGGTCGGCGATATCGGAAGTGTGGTCTTACGCGACCGTCGTATCCTCAGTGAAGATGGGATTTGTGTCATCGTCGCGACAATTTCCCGCCGTCTCAAGAAGGTATTAGTAGGGCCACAAATCGTAACCCGTGGCTTCATCTATGTTAAGTCTAGCATTGATTTGATTGAATCTGCTTCGGACATGACCTTAGACATCTTGGATAAACACTTGGCCAGCGAAGAATTCGACTGGGCGGAGTTGAAGAGTGATTTGCGCGAACAAGTCAGCAAGTACTTCTTCAAGGAAACAAAGCGCCGTCCGGTTGTCCTTCCAATCATTATGGAAGCGTCGCAATACCAACCTAATAAGAACTAAGGAGGGACGCCTTTATGAATAAACATACAGTACGTCGTTTGCGAGATGTTCTGCTAGCCATTGTACTCAGTTTGGCAATTTCTATTGCCTGGCTGAAACTTGGTGAACTGCCTCTCCATACTGCTCTTGTTGTCTTGCCTCTCATTTGGGTAGGCCTCCGTCATGGTGGTGCCAATGCCGTGGTGAGTGGCGTGGTGGTTGGCTTAATCACGGGCGCCATCGCAGGGCATTTTGGCGATATTGTCTCAACTGCCTTGATTGATGTCTTGCCCTATACAGCAGCAGGCTTGGCAGGTTTCTTCGCCAAATATACCCAAAAGACCCTCAACAACCGCCGTTATTCTTCAACCTACCTTAATATGGGGACTGCCAGTCTCTTAGTGGTAGCTAGCTTCTTAGCGATCAAGGTTGGTATGCTTTGGCTTATGCAACAAGAAATTCCCTTTACTTGGGGAACTGCTGCTCTAGCTGGTCTAGAGGCTTGGGCCTTAGCCTTCGTTATTTTAGTGGTTTTGGCTCGCACCAATGTGGAGGCCATCATTCCAAAACGCAGTCGCTATCTGACTCGTCGGGAAGTCTCACGTCTCTTGAATGACTAATTAGCCTTAAAAAGAAACGCGCTTGCTAATGGCAAGGGCGTTTTTTTATCATTTGTTAACAAGTTGCCTAAAAGTCGTCAAAGTCTTAGTAAATTCATAGGCGTTTTCACAAGAATGGGGTATAATAGAACTAGTAGTTTTAGGAGGTGGGAGCTTGAATTCTCAACAATTATCGCGGCGTTTAGCCACCGTGGCAGACTTGATTTGCCAGTATGGGGCCAGTGACATCCGTTTGGCGGATATTGGCAGTGACCATGCCTATTTGCCTTGCCACTTAGCCCTCAATCAAAAAATTCAAGCAGCAGTAGCAGGGGAAGTCGTAAAGGGACCTTATCAATCTGCCCAAGCCGAGGTTCAAAGTCAAGGCTTAGATTCAATTATTCAAGTAAGGCTGGGAGATGGCTTAGCCGTCATCCAAGCTGACGATGCCATTAATTTTATCAGTATTTGTGGCATGGGAGGCAGCCTCATTCGCTCCATATTAGATGAGGGGCAAGACAATTTAAGTCATGGCCCATTGCTAGTGCTTCAGCCAAATATCGGAGAAGCGACCTTAAGAACCTGGCTTAGTCAACACGACTACCAAATTGTCCATGAGACCATTGTAGAAGACAGTCAACGACTCTATGAAATCATCCTTGCTCAGCATCAACCAGGTGCCTCTGCTTTAAGTCCTCGTCAGGCCTATCTTGGACCAATCTTAAGCCAAATCAGAGGACCTTTATATAAACAAAAATGGGCGCGAGAGGAAGCCAATCTCAAGGCCATTCAAGCCCAAATTCAGGCAGCACCTCAACCAGATCAAGCTAAACTAGCCGAAATCGCTGAAAAGTTAAGCTGGATTGCGGATAGCTTAAGCCAATGTCAAGAAGAGGAGTAATGATAACATGACAAATTTCCGCCAATTAATGTCTGCCCTTGAGGCCCACTATCCGCCTCAAATGGCCGAGTCCTGGGACCAGGTCGGCAACCACTTTGGTCGACCTGATGCTCCTGTTAAGCGTCTCATGGCCGTTTTGGATTTAGATGATGCCAGTCTAGCCGAAGCCATCGAAAAGGGTGTAGATACCTTAATCGTCCACCATCCGGTCCTCTTCAGTCCAATTAGACGATTTGACTTTTCTAGTCCTGAACAGGCTCGCTATGAAGCTTTAATTAAGCATGATATCAAAGTATTTGCCATGCATACTAACTTTGACATTGCCCACAATGGTATGAATGACTGGCTAGCAGAACAGCTAGGCCTAGAAGAAGTGATATCCTTAACACCGTGCGTGCAAGAAGGTCAACCTGGCCTAGGTCGAGTTGGCAATCTGCCTCAAGCGCTCAATCGTCAAGACCTATTGAATCTCTTGAAGTCAACCTATGGCCGGACTGAATTACCAGTGGTAGAAGCCAAGCCTAAGGACAGCTATCAACGAATTGCCTTGATTGGCGGTAGTGGGACCCAGCCAGAGTATATTCAAGCAGCGGCACTGAGCCAGGCTGACGTCTTTTTAACCGGAGATATTTCCTACCATCGGGCGCAGCTCTGCTACCAAGAAGACATGATGACGGTCGATGTGGGTCACTATGTCGAGAGCATCTTCAAAGAAAAAATGCCAGCCTTCCTGACCCAATTAGCTCAAGATCAAGGCTTTGACTATCAAGTCATTTCATCTCAAGCATCAACTAACCCCTTCCGATATGAATAGGAGAGACATCTAATGACAGAACAATTTTTCCAAGAAACCAAAGAACGTTTAATCCGTTACGCTAAAATTAATACCCGCTCTGATGAAGCTAGCACCACTGTGCCTTCAACTGCATGCCAACTAGACTTACTTCATCTCTTAGTGGATGAATTGAAGGCCATTGGCCTCCAAGAAGTGGAGTTCAACCCAGAAAATGCCTTTGTGACGGCAACCCTCCCAGCAACTAGTGACAAGCCAGTCCCAACCATCGGCTTTATCGCGCACGTGGATACGGCAGACTTCAATTCTGAGAATATTCAACCTCGCCTTATTCCCAACTATGATGGCCAAGACATCGTCCTCAATCAGGCTCAAGATATTGTCATGAAGGTGGCGGACTTCCCAGCCTTAAGCAGTTACCAAGGTCAAACCTTGATTGTAACAGATGGGACAACCCTCTTAGGGGCAGATGACAAGTCTGGTATTGCGGAAATCATGACAGCTATGGCTTATTTGGCGGCTCATCCTGAAATTGAACATGGTAAGGTACGAGTTGCCTTTGGTCCTGATGAAGAAATTGGGCACGGGGCGGACCGTTTTGACGTCGAGCGCTTTGGCTGTGATTTTGCCTATACCATGGATGGTGGGCCGGTCGGTGAACTGCAATATGAGAGCTTCAATGCGGCAGGAGCACGCCTGCATTTCCACGGTAAGAATATCCACCCAGGGACGGCCAAGGGTAAGATGATTAATGCAGTACAACTGCTTAAGGACTTCCTCTCTGCTTTACCTGATGATCAAGTACCTGAGAAGACCGATGGCCGTCAAGGCTTTATTCATCCAATGGAAGCCCAAGTGACCGTGGATCAAGGCCAGTTAGACTTAATTATTCGTGACCATGACCGTCAAGCCTTTCAAGCTAAGAAGGACCTGGTCCAAAGCATTGTCGACAAGATGAATGCAGCTTATCCAGTCCCAGTTGTTAGCCTTGAAATGAAGGACCAATACTACAACATGGCCGAAGTCATTGAGCAAGACATGCAGTCTGTTGAGCTAGCTAAGTCTGCCATGGAAGCTATTGGGATTAAGCCAATTATTGAACCCATTCGTGGAGGGACCGATGGATCTAAGATTTCCTTCATGGGCTTACCAACACCTAATATTTTTGCCGGGGGCGAAAACATGCATGGGCGCTATGAATTTGTCGCAGTTGAATCCATGGTTAAAGCCACCCAAGTCATCGTCGGTATTATCCAAGCAAATGCTCAGGCCTAAGGTCTGAGCTTCTTGCCCTATAAAATAGACATCACCACCGATAGAGAAAGGAGGGCCCCGCATGCTGCAATTTGTCCTTGGGGGACTGGATCGCGCCAAGAAAAGCGTCTTGCTAGATCACTTATTAGACATTCAAGCCAAGGAGCCTGAGGCCCAGTTCTTTTATTTAGTACCTGAACACTTAAAATTTGATATGGAGTCCTATTTGCTAGCGGCTGTCCAAGACAAATATGGCTCCAATGAGGCGGCTCTAGTCGACATTCAGGTAGTTTCATTCAAACGCCTGGCCTGGTTCCTTATGCCTAACAGCCTAGCCGAAGAAAAGCCAATTTCTAGTATTGGCCAGATTATGATTATTAAACGCCTACTGGCGCGTTATCAGGATCAATTGCAGGTCTTTCGTGGTCAGGTCAAGCATCAGGGCTTTGCCGAGAAGTTAGCCCAGCTCTTCGATGAACTCTATCTAGGGCAAATTCAGCCAGAGAATCTGAGTCAAGTGCCTGACTTGAATCCGCAGGAAGCCAAGCGCCTAGCTGAGTTGGCCATGCTCTATCAAGGCTTTATCCAAGAAATTGAAGGGCAAGTCTTAGGGCATTATCATGACTTACAGCGTTTGGATAGCTATCTTAAGGCTCATCCCTTAAGACGACCAACCTATTTGGTCGTGGATCATCATTACTTTTTTAATGGTCAGCAGCTACAATTATTGACGACCTTGATTCAACAATGTCAGGCTGTCTGGATTACCTTGCCCTTATCCCAGCAAGCGGCTCGTTCTAAAGCCTATGATCCACTTATCGAAGTAGCTCGTCATACCTATGGTCAAATGCAATTGTTGGCCCAGTCACTCCATTTGCCTGTGGCCGAGGATTGGACCATTGACCAGCTACAGGAAGGCTATCAAGCTAATATCTTAACGCTAGCCCAGGCCTTCGAAAATCACTTGCGTTTGTCCCCTCAAGAACTGAGCCAGCCTCTCAATCAAGTCAAGACTCATGTGATTTGGGAGCATGATGCTATCCAGACGGAAGTCCGTCATACTAGTAACAAGATTCATCAGTTGGTGAGTCAGGAAGGCTACCGATACCGCGATATTTTAGTCCTCACACGGGATATGGACCGTTATCGCCCCTTGGTGACAGCTCTCTTTGAACAGAATGACATTCCTTATTTCTATGACCATGCTGTAAGTATGGGCCAGCATCCTCTGGTCCTGTGGCTGGAATCGGGGCTCAAACTCTATCGCTATCGCTACCAGCTAGCCGACATATTCGGAATTCTCAAATCAGGTCTCTGGTTACCCGCTGACCTGCGGGCTGCTATAGCCAAAAATCCCCAGGATGGGCCAGCCCTAGAAGAGGAATTTAAGGCTCAAGTGGACTTGCTTGAAAATGTGGTGCTGGCTAATGGTTATGTGGGCTATCGCTTTGCCCAATTGTCTTTTGACTGGCGTTTTGATCAAGCTGACCGTCCTTATGTCAATGCGGCTGGTCAGGTGACCAACCAGACCTATGGTCAAGTGCTCCAAGCCTTGCGCCAGTCCTTCTTGGACGATTTTGCCCCTTACCAAGACTTAGCTCAGCTAACTAGCTTTAGCGGCCAAAAAGCAGCTGAATGGCTCTATCAGTGGTTGGAAGAAGTTGGCGTTAAGGACCGCCTGATTGCCCGGCGCGACCAAGCCATCGAAAAAGGGGACCTTGCCCTGTCTCGCCAATATGAACAAGTTTGGCAGACCTTGACCGCCAGCCTAGATGAATTCTATCAACTTTATGGGGAGGCTGAGCTGACCTTTAGTGAGTTCCAAGAACTCTTACTAACAGGTTTGAATGAAGCCACCTTCCATATTATTCCGCCAGCCCTAGACCAAGTCATGGTTACCAGCATGGAAAGTCCACAGGTTCAAGCCTATAAGGTTTGCTTTGTGCTAGGGGCAGATGAGCTGACCCTGCCTAAGCATCATCAGGAAGATTCGTTACTGAGCCTGGCCAACCGGCAATCTCTGGGGGAAAGTCTCCTACCTTACCAACAATTGCGTCAGTCTAGCCAGCACAATTATAGTTTAGAACTGCTTATGACCCAGCAGGTCTTACTCAGTGCTAGCGACCGACTCTATCTCTCTTATGTAGCTATGAAGGGTCAGCAGACCGTTAAGCTATCGCCATATTTGCAGCAATTGGCTAAGCAATTCCATCTGCCTATTAAGACCTATACCCATACCTTGATTCATCAGAATCAAGTCAAATTAAGCCGACTTGAGTTTGGTCGTTATCCAGTCCAAATGAGTCCGCTCTTACAGCTAGTCCATCACTATTCGCAGCAAAAGGACCGACCAAGTGCTGCCTTTCTAGACTTTTTGACTTTAATGGCCAGCCAAAATCCTCATACTTGGGTGCTCTTGTCTCAGCTCTTCCAATTTAACCAACTGCCTCAGAATCTGACACCAGAAACGGCCTTAGCCCTCTTCGGCCAGAAGATGACGGCATCAGTTTCTAAGTTGGAGCAGTATTACCAGGATCCCTATAGCCATTTCTTACTCTATGGGCTCAAGATTCGTCCTCGTCAGCAATTAGAGTTAAATGCAGCAGGAGCAGGGGACTATTATCATGATTTCCTAGATAAATTTACCCAAGCCCAAGAGGCTAGCCCTGATTTTGAGGCTAACTTTGCTAGCATTCAGACCCTTATGGCGGAAGACTTACGCTTTAATATCTTTGGCACCAATCTTCGCATGCACTTGATTAAGCGCAAGCTGGATCAGCATTTGCGGCAATTTTTAAGTGTCAGTCTGGCGCAAAGTCAAGCTCTGACGGTTCAACCCGTTGCGACCGAGCTAGTTTTTGGTAGCCAGCAAGAAGCAGGGTTAATCCTGCCTTTGGATAAGGGCAGTTTAACCTTGCGTGGTAAGATTGACCGCATTGATGCGGATCCAAGCCAAAGTTACTACCAGGTAGTGGACTACAAATCCGGTAAGAAGGCCTTCAACCTAGTAGACTTTTATTATGGTTTGGATTTGCAGGTCTTGACCTATCTGAAAGTTGCCAGTCAACGTTATCCTCATGCCCAGGCGGTAGGGGCCTTCTATCAATCCTTAGCAGGTGGCTTCGTCAAGGTTGATGGTAAGCAGATGGCTCGACTGAGTCAAGACGGGCTAGAATTGGCTAAGAACCAACTTCACCCATACAGGGGGCTAATGACTATTTCGGGCTCTGAATTAGTGGCCATTGAACCTGGCCTAGCCAATCAGTCTAAGAGCCAGATTTACCCTGTTCAGCTTAAGAAAGATGGTAGCTACTACCAGCATGTTCCGGCTGTCAATCAAGCGGAATTAATCCTAATTAATCAGCATCTGCTCCATTTGATGACCCAGGCAGGGAATGCCATTCAAAGAGGGGATATCAGTTTGGCGCCCTTTAAGGATGAACGCTTTACACCTAGCCTTCAAGCCGACTATCGGGTTATTACAGGCTTTGATGCAACCGTGCATTATGGTGCTTATCGTCATAAGCGCCTCGCTAAGGATCAAGTCCTAACCCAAATAGAGAAAGAAGCAAGCAAGAAAGAAGACACAGAGACGAGTGAGAAAGGAGGCCAGCTATGACCTTGGGAACTTTACCAGCTAAACCTTTGAATTCGCGATTTAATGATAGCCAGTGGGAAGCCATCCACCAACGGGGTAGCAATATTCTGGTCTCCGCTTCAGCTGGGTCAGGTAAGACCACGGTCTTGATTGAACGGATCCTCAATCATTTGTTGACCCATTATGCCAACATGGACCAATTGCTGGTGTCTACCTTCACGGAGGCTGCTGCTAGTGAGATGAAGGCGCGGATGGAGAACCGGCTTAAGCAGGCAGTCAATCAGACGGCCGATAGGGCCGAGCAAGCTCACTTGGTCAGTCAGCTTCAATTGTTGCCAGCCTCGCATATCCGAACTTTGCATAGTTTCTGCTTGCAGGTTATCCAACAGTATTTCTATATTATTGATTTTGACCCAAGTTTCCGACTCTTAACAGATGAGACGCAGAAGTCCTTGCTCTATCAAGAAGTTTGGCAGGAGTTGATGATTGGACTGGCCCAAGATCCTGACTGGCAGGAAAAACTTTTCCAACTGCTAGCTCAATTCAGTCCAGGACCAAGTGACCAAGGGCTCTATCAACTGGTTTTAGATCTTTATCAGTTTGCTTCATCTCATCCTGAACCCCAAGTCTGGCTGTCTCAGTTGGCTCAACAGGCCTTGCATTTTGAGGATTTTGCTCAAACTGGACTCTATCAGGTAGTTCTCTTGCCTGAATGGCAGGCTAGTCTGTCACATGCTCAGCACCTGCTAGAACAGGCCTTGGCTAGCCTTGAGAGCCTGACAGATGCTATGATAGGCAAACTACAGCCCCTGCTGGAAGCTGAATTAAGCCAAGTACAGGCTTTGCAGACTGTTCTGACAGGGCAAGATTTAGCTCAAGTATTCGCTATTTTCCAGCAAGTCTCCTTCAATCGATGGCCAAGCGGTAAGAAGGCGGAAGAAGACAAGGAGCTTTTGGAGCAAGTAAAAGCCCTACGAGATCAAGCTAAGGAGCAAATTGAGCGAGTGCGCCAATTGATGGTCCTAGATTACGATACGACGGTCTATGTAGAAGGGCAGGCGGGAGCTAGCATCCAAGACCTGGCCCACTTGACGCTTGAATTCCGCCAGGCTCTCTGGCAAGCCAAAGTTGCACAAAACTGCATTGACTATAATGACTTAGAGCATCTGACTCTGGATATTCTGGCCCCTTATGATGCGGACTTAGGGCAGCGGCAGCCTTCCGAGGCGGCCCTCTATTATCAGGATCTCTTCCGCGAAGTCTTAGTGGACGAGTATCAGGATATTAACGACATTCAAGCGACGATTTTAAGTTTTCTGTCGCGTGAACGTCGCCAAGACCTAAGTGGTAATCTCTTCATGGTAGGGGACGTCAAGCAGTCCATCTATGGCTTCCGTATGGCAGAGCCTAGCCTCTTCTTAGCCAAATATCAGGCCTACCAAGAGGGTAAAGGCGGTCATCTGATTGTCTTAGATGCCAACTATCGTTCTCGTGACGAAATCTTACAATTTACTAACTTTGTCTTCCAGCGTCTGATGGACCCGGGTTTTGGGGAAATGCAGTACGGTGCCATGGAATCGCTCAAGACAGGCAATCACAGTTTTTTACCTGCGCCTCCTGATCCGAAATTCGATATTGAATTCTTACTCTATGAATCCTCAGTAGCAGATGAAGGGGAGTCTGAAGACCAGGACTTAGACTTGGATCAAGGCGTGGAGACTAGCCTTGAAGCGGAAGCTTGGCTTATTGGCCGGGATATTCAAGCGCGCGTCCAAGCAGGATGGCAAATTTATGACAAGGAACTAGGCCGGCAAAGGCCGGTAACCTATCAGGACTTTGTTATTCTGAGCTCGACCCGACATCCCTTCCAACCGGTTAAACAAGTCTTTGAACAGCTAGGTATTCCACTCCTAAGTCAAAATGTTGAGAATTATTTCCAACGCCAAGAAATTCGGCTCATGCTAGCCCTGCTTAAATTGATTGATAACCCTCATCAAGACATTCCCCTGGTGGCCATTTTACGGTCACATTTTGTGGGCTTAAGTGATGAGCAACTCAGTCAGATTCGCATCCAGGTACCTAATAGTGGCAGCTTCTATGAAGCCTGCCAGCAAGTGTTACTTTTAGAAGAAGCGAGTCTAATAGCCCTACAAGAAACCTTGACTACCTTCATGGACAAACTCAAAGAATGGCGCCAGCTAGCCCAAAGAGTGGATTTGGTCACCTTAATTTGGACCCTCTATCAAGAAACCTACTTCTTAGATTATGTGGCAGGTTTGGATCAAGGAGATCAACGTCAGGCTAACCTCCATGCCTTCTATGAACGGGTAGTGGAATTTGAAGCGGGTAACTATAAGGGCTTAACGGCCTTCGTTGGCTTTATTGAACAAATCATGGCCCACGACCAGGATTTAGCTGAGCCCCTCTTACTGAGTGAGGACCAGAATTTTGTGCGAGTCATGACGGTTCATGCTAGCAAGGGGCTGGAGTTTCCATTTGTTTACCTGATGCAGACAGGCAAACGTTTCAACATTCAGGATACGCAGAAGGTTTATGTCCCTTCCAAACGCTATGGCTTGGGACTGGACTATCTGGATATCAAGCATCAATTGCAGTATCCCTCCTTTATTAAGGAAGCCATTAAATTGGAACGTCGTGGCCAGTTAAAATCAGAAGAAATGCGTAAGCTCTATGTTGCCCTGACCCGCTGTGAGCAAAAATTGGTGATTGTGGGCAGTGTTAAATCTCAAGATCAAGTCCAGACTAAACAGGAGCAAGTTGTGGCTGCAACTGGCCAAGAATTGGTCATGAATCGCGCCCTCCGCCAGGGAGCAGGAAGTTGGCTAGACTGGTTGCTCATGGCGATAGCCTTTAGTGGACGTCACCCTCAATCTACAACAGACTTTACTAATGAGCAGGTGCATCTGACCTATGTGGCGGAAGCAGAGCTTTTGCCACTTCTCAAGGCTTCTGCGCCTAGACCTTGGCTTCAGGATGACCAAAACTGGTTGGCAGATTTGAAATTAACAGTCGATCAACATGAGGTGACAAGTGAGGTAGGGGCCTTTATCCAAAGTCTCTTAGAGAGTCATTACGACTACGGTCTGGCAAGTAAGACCTCTAGCTACCAATCTGTGTCAGAGCTCAAGCGTCTCTATGAAGAACCCCATAATGAAAAATTGTCTCACTTCACCGACCGACGTCCAGGGCAAGCCGGTTGGGATTGGCTGACTCAAGAAGATGAGAACAGGGAAGAAGAAGACGAGTCGGGGAAAAAGGCTGGTATTCAAAGTATTCGATTTACTGGAGATACCTTCCAAGCGCCGCGCTTTGTCCGAGAGCGCCAAGCCTATACAGCAGCCCAGATTGGGACCTTTACCCACTATGTTATGCAACAACTTGATTTTAGTGCGTTAGAAGGACTGGATGAGTCGGATTATCCGACGGCTATCCAAGAACAGGTACAAGCCTGGCTAGCCGCTGGCTTTATGGAAGCTAGCCAGTGGGAGGCCGTTAAGTTAGCTAGCATTTGCCAATTTCTGGCTAGCGACTTGGGCCAAGTCCTGATTAAACAGGCAAAATCCCTACATCGCGAGCAGGCCTTTTCCTATCGTCTGCCAGCGGCCAAGTTGTTTGCGCGTCAGCTGGGGGCTGACCAGCTCCAAGAACTAGCCGATAGTCAGCTTCTGGTCCATGGGGTCGTCGATAATTATCTTAATTTGCCAGATGGTCGGCTCATCTTAATTGACTATAAGACCGACCGCTATCGTCCTTGGATAAGCATGACTAAGTCAGCCCAGATTGACCAGATTGTCGACAAGTATCGCTTCCAAATGAGCCTCTATGCTCGGGCCTTAAGCCTAGCAAAAGGCAAGCAAGTGACCGAAGTTTATCTAGTCTTACTGGATTTCGATCAGGTGGTAGCAGTTACCGACCTTTATGACTTTGAATAATTGGCCTTGAAAGGCTGGGACAAGGAAACTGAAGCTTGTCAAAAGTTGTCTTCTCTTAACAACTTTTGCAGGCAGTTGACCTTGCTCCTAGCTTTTTTGCTTAAGTGGGAAGGGTCCCGATACTTGGTAAAAAGGGGTACAGGGGGTTGGAATGCTCATTAATAGACATAAATTGAT
>CAUUNL010000010.1:0-32624 GCA_963546405.1 Abiotrophia defectiva
TTATATATAGTAACAAAAAAGCTGGGATACAAATCCCAGCTTTTAATATACTTCTTATTAACGTACACGCACTGCAAATTGTGGTGTGAAGTTTTGGATGTTGTTGTAGCCTAATGGAGTACCTGGTTGAGAAGCATGAATGAAGTTCCCGCCACCAGTTGCAATCGCTACGTGGTAAGTTGAACCTGCGTCACCCCAGAAGTAGAGGTCACCCGCTTGTGCTTCTGATACAGAGATACGTTTCCCTGCAGATTCTTGTGGTACTGTCCAGCTGCCTACATCGATACCGTATGCTTCTTTGAAGACATATTGTACGAAACCTGAGCAGTCAAAACCACTTGGGCTCTTACCGCCCCATACATAAGGAGTCCCTACGTATTTAGCAGCTGTTGATAAAACATCGCCGTAAGTTGAAGCTGCTGGAGCTTCTGCTGCTGGTTCTTCTTCAGTAGTAGCTGCTGGAGCTTCTGGTTCTTCCTCAGCTGCTGGTGCTTCTTGAGCAGGTTGTGGAGCTGGTGTTGTTGACTCTTCTTCTTGAGTTGAAGGAGTTTCTGTAGCAGTTGACTCTTCAGCTGCTGGAGTTTCAGATGTAGGAGCTTCAGGCGCTTGACTTTCAGTTGCTTCTGCTTGGCTAGTTGCTTCAGCTTCTGTAGTTGGTGCAGCTGGTTTTGCTTCTTCAGCTGCTGGTGCTGGTTGCTCAGCTAATTGGGATTCACGAGTTGCTTGCTCTTGAGCGGCTTGTTCTTGGGCAGCTGCTTCTGCTTGTGCTTGTTGTTGTGCTAAAGCCTGTGCTTGAGCTTCTGCGGCAGCTTGTTCTGCTGCTGCTTGTTGTGCTGCAGCAATTTCTGCTTGACGCTGTTGGTAAGCAGCCTTTTCAGCAATTAAAGCTTCACGAGCATTTTGTGCTAATGATAAGTCAGAAGTCAATTGGTTGTATACTGCTTCGTTGTTAGCTTGCTCTTCAGTCAAAGCACCTTTAAGAGCTTCTAATTGTACATGCTTAGCAACGTTGTCTGCTTTAGTCGTTTCTACCGCAGATTTCTTAGTTTCAACAGCTTCTTTATCAGCCTTTTGTTGGCCTAAAAGTGTTTTGTTAGCTGAAACCATCTTCTTCACAACGTCTACACGACCAACAAAGTCGCTAACAGATTTAGAAGAAGCTACAACGTTAACATAGTTTTCTGCCCCGCCTGTTGCTTGAACAGCACGAGCTTGGTCTGCCAAGAGGCTTTCGCGTTTGCCAATTGCTACTTCTAAGTCTTTGATTTCTGCTTGTAAGCTTGCAATTGCTGCATCATTTTCTTGGATATTCCCTTGAAGAGTAGTTGCTTGCGCTTGAACTTCTTGCAACTTAGCATAAGAGCTTGCTAATTGCGCGTAAAGTTGTGCTTGCGCAGCAGATAAGTTTTCGATTTGGCTTTCACTTTGCCCGATTAATGAATCGTAGTCTTGTGCGAAAGCAGCCACAGGTGCAGCTACGCTCCCTAATACGACGGCTGAAGTTAATAACGTTTTGAATAATCTCTTGTTCATAAGCGATTTGACTCCTTTTAGTCTCGTAATTTTGTATATCACTCTTGTGTCGGACACAAGCTTTGGTTTATCTTTTTATGACATGCCTACATAATACCACAAGTTTTTGCTAAGGTGCGGTTTTTCGACGATTCGTATAGCATCTGTAACATAGCTGTAATTTTACTTGGTTATTTTTCGTTTTTTGACTCTTTTTTGCCACAATAGATAGGCAGATATACCTCTCCTTCGACGTTCTACAACTGACGAAATAGAGCTACAGACCTGATTTTTACTTTTGTCTAGACCTTTAGCTTGATTTAGCTATCCTAAAAGATAGTCTTGAAGATGGTGCTATACATATAGTAAAGCTAAAGGTTGTTATATTGACGCAACATCGATATTATTTCAGAGTTATTTTTGGGGCCTTTTCTGCCCTGGAATTGAGACAATCCCCCACCTACTTGCTCACCCCGCCTTACTCGCGCGCAAAAAAAGCAGGCCCAAAAGCCTGCTTCTCACATCTTAATCTTGATAGGTAACGAGTGTGTAATTTTTCTTACCCCGGCGTACGACTACGTACTTACCACCAATGGCATCTTGAGGCGTAATCACAGCTTCCACATCGGTTACCTTAGTGCCATTCAAGGTAATCGCGCCATTAGAAATAAATTCTCTGGCTTCACGACGAGATTTAACAATACCTGTATCTACTAACCAAACAGCTAGGTTAGCTTCCTCTCTTGAGGTGCTAGCTTGCGGCATATTTCTAAAACCTTGCTCGATTTCATGAACCGTGAGCGAACCCACCTCGCCCGTAAATAAAGCTTCTGTAATCCGAATGGCTTCATCTAGAGCCTCTTGCCCGTGAACAAAGCGCGTCACTTCTTCAGCCAAACGCTTGTGGGCAACCCGCAAGTGAGGTTGGGTCTCAATTTCTACGGCTAGCGCATCAATCTCTTCATGAGATAAGAAAGTAAAGTACTTAAGGAATTTAACCACATCACCATCTTGTTGATTGAGCCAGAATTGGTAGAACTCAAATGGGGTTGTTTTTTCTGGATCCAACCAAACTGCCCCACCCGCTGTTTTACCAAACTTAGTGCCATCAGATTTGAGCATAAGCGGAATAGTCAGCCCATAGACCTCACTTTCATGGCCCTCAGTCCGACGAATATAATCCAATCCGGCCGTAATGTTGCCCCATTGATCGGCGCCACCAATTTGTAATTGAACATCGTATTCTTTATATAGATGGGCAAAATCAATGGATTGAAGGATCTGGTAGCTAAACTCAGTAAAGGAAATCCCTACTTCTAGACGAGATGCGACAACATCCTTAGCTAACATATTATTAATGTTGAAATGCTTGCCGTAATCACGTAAGAAATCTAAGAGCGAAATCTGGCTAAGCCAGTCGTAGTTATTTACAATCCGGAAACCACTCGCTTGAACATCCCCTTTTAGGAAGAGGCGGTTCATCTGGTCTGCTAATTTACGCGCGTTTTCCTTTACCACATCCATGGTTTGCAAGGTACGCTCGCTATTACGCCCACTCGGGTCCCCAATTGAGCCCGTGCCGCCCCCAATCAGCACTACTGGTTTATGCCCAGCCAGCTGGAATCGTTTAAGAATCATAAAGGGAATTAAATGTCCAATGTGCATGGAATCCCCTGTTGGGTCGACGCCACAATATAAGCCAATCGCCTTCTTATTTACTAGTTCTTCTAAGCCTTGAGCGTTAGTCTGCTGATTGATGGCACCACGCCATGTTAAATCATCTAAAATTGACATCTTCTTTCCTCCTTATGTATTTTCTATCTTCCTATTATAACGCGATTATAAGTCTGAATCAATCTAGCAATAGCGTAAATTTTCGAACCTTATGCGTAAATTATTCTATGTAAGCGTTTCGCTATTAGAGGTAGAATAGACTCAAATCCTATAAGGTGGTGACATTATGACACAAATCGCAGAGTACCTATTGGATATTGAAGATATCGTCAAGGAGTTTCCAGGGGTCAAAGCCTTGGACGGTGCACGACTTAAAGTTCGCCCTGGTACCATTCATGCCCTCATGGGGGAAAACGGTGCTGGTAAATCAACTATGATGAAATGTCTCTTCGGTATCTATATCGAGGACTCCGGTAGTATCAAACTCAATGGCCAACCCGTACGCTTTAACAACCCAAAACAAGCGTTGGAACAAGGCGTCTCCATGGTCCATCAGGAACTGAATCAGGTTCTTAAACGTAGCGTCATGGAAAATATCTGGTTGGGCCGCTTCCCAAAAACCAAACTTGGCCTGATTGACGAGCATAAGATGTACCAAGATACCAAGGCCATCTTCCAGCAACTCAACTTGGATATTGATCCACGGACTATCATTGGTAAACTCTCCGTCTCCCAACGTCAGATGATTGAGATTGCCAAGGCAGTCAGCTACGATGCCAAGGTAATTATTCTAGACGAGCCAACTTCCTCTCTAACGGAGCAAGAAGTTCAGCACCTCTTCCGCATCATGAACCAACTCAAGGATCAAGGTTGTGGCTTGGTTTATATCTCCCATAAGATGGAAGAAATTTTAGCTATTTCTGATGAAGTGACCATTATGCGAGACGGCCAATGGATTGCGACAGAAGCAGCTAAAGACTTAACCATGGAACGTATCATTCAACTCATGGTAGGGCGGGATATCGGCCATCGCTTCCCACCTCGCAACAATCATCCTGGCCAGGTAACCTTAGAGGTGCGCAATTTGACCGCTAAATATCAACCAAGCATTCAAGACGTATCCTTGACCGTTCATGAAGGCGAAGTCTTGGGGATTGCCGGTTTAGTGGGGTCTCGTCGGACTGAACTAATTGAATGTATCTTCGGGATTGCAACCCTAGCCAGTGGCGAAATCTACAAGAATGGTAAGCTAATTCATAATAACAACTCCCGAGACGCTATCAAAAATGGCTTTGCCTTAGTGACAGAAGAGCGTCGGGCAACTGGGATTTTCCCAATCGCGGACATTCGCTTTAACACGGTTATCTCTAATATGCGCCACTATCGCGGCAAGTTAGGTCTGATTCGCAATGCTTCCATGGGTAGCGATACCCAACGCATGATTGATGCCATGGCCATCAAGACACCAAGTCAACGAACACAAATCCGCTCCTTATCTGGTGGTAACCAGCAGAAGGTAATTATTGGCCGTTGGCTACTAACCGATGCGGATATCTATCTCTTCGACGAGCCAACGCGGGGGATTGACGTCGGAGCCAAGTACGAAATCTACCAAATCATTTTAGACTTGGCTAAGAAGGGTAAGACCGTTATCGTTGTCTCAAGTGAAATGACCGAGTTGCTCGGTATCACTGACCGCATTGCAGTCATGTCTAATGGTCGCTTGGCTGGCGTCGAAAAGACCGAATCACTCACCCAAGAAGAAATACTTCGCTTGAGTGCACTCTATCTCTAAGGAGGATGTCTCTATGGAACTAAGTAAAAAACTACGCTTCACCAATAAAACACCACGCGAGCTATTATTAGACTTTTCTCTTTATATTGTGCTTGCTGCTTTAATCGCCATCATTATTTCGATGGATACTTCTTTCGTTTCACCAAAAAACTTCATTAACATCTTGGCTCAAGCCTCCACTCGGATCATTATGGCCTGCGGGGCTGCCGGGCTTATCATCTTAGGCGGGACAGACTTGTCTGCCGGACGCGTCTTGGGTTTAACCTCCCTGATTGCTGCCTCCCTCCTTCAATCGACGACCTATGCTTCGCGTATGTACCCTGATTTACCTCAATTACCACTCTGGTTGCCACTCATTATCGTTATTGTAGTCGGCGGGATCTTCGGTTTGATTAACGGTTTTGGGGTAGCTGTTCTTAAAGTCCACGCCTTCATTATTACCTTAGGGACTCAATTAGTAGCTTACGGGATTGCTCTGATTTACCAACAACAACAAGCAGGGGGCGCACAACCGATTGCTAACTTTGACGACCGCTACCGTAATTTAGTTAACGGCACCGTCAACTTTACCAAAGACATTCAAATCCCTTATGTAGTCTTCTACGCTATTGTCGTCTGTGTCATTATGTGGATTATCTGGAATAAAACCCAACTTGGTAAAAACATGTATGCTATCGGGGGCAACATCGAAGCAGCGGAAGTTTCCGGGGTTAATATCGTTAAGAACATCCTCATCGTTTTCCTGATTTCAGGGATTCTCTATGGCTTAGCTGGCTATCTAGAAGCTGCTCGGGTAGGGTCTACTACCTCTAACACCGGTCTTAACTACGACCTCGATGCCATCTCTGCTTCTGTTATCGGGGGTGTCTCCTTCTCTGGTGGGATTGGGACTATTCCTGGGGTTATTATCGGGGCCATCATTCTCCAATTCATCAACTATGGCTTGGCTTATGTAGGTGTTAACCCTAACTACCAATACATCATCAAGGGCTTGATCATTATCCTAGCGGTAGCAATCGACGTCCGTAAATACATCAAGCGCAAATAAGACCGTAAATTTTCTAACCTGGAGTGTAAAAAAATCAATGTAATCGTTTTACACACCGTGTTATACTCAATTCAACAAAATAAAATCCTTAAAGGAGTCGATCTTTATGAAAAAAGTCATTACATGGTGCGCCATCTTCTGCCTGTTCTGCTTAGCGCTAGTTCCTAGCCTCAGCCCTAAAGTTCAAGCCGAAGATAAGAACATCAAAATTGGGGTAGCTTTCTACAAATACGATGATGCTTATATGTCTTCCGTACGCGTAGCGCTTGAAAAAATCGCCAAAGAGCATTCCAACGTTGAACTCATTGTCAATGACTCTCAAAACGACCAAGCTAAACAAAACGACCAAATCGATGTCATGATTCAAAAGGGAGTGGATGTCCTCTTGATTAACGTGGTGGACACCGGGGCAGCAGAAGCAGTCGTTCAAAAAGCTAAAGACGCGAATATTCCGCTCGTGCTCTTCAACCGTGAACCAGCGACTGACGTTGTTAAAGCGTACGACAAAGCTCGTTTCGTTGGGACAACCGCTAAAGAAGCTGGGATTATCCAAGGTAAGATGATTGCGGAACTCTGGAAATCTGACAAGAAATATGACCGCAATGGTAACGGCAAACTAGACTACGTTATGTTAATCGGGGACCCAGAAAACCCAGAAGCAATCGCTCGTACAAAATATGCAGTTGATACTTTAACCGAAGCTAAGATTGAAGTGAACAAATTAGGTGACCAAGTTGCTAACTGGGATCCAGACAAAGCAAAAACTGCGACTGACGCTTGGTTAGCTAAAGACGCCGACAACATCGACGTCATCATCTCTAACAACGACTCAATGGCTTCTGGTGCTATTGCTGCCCTCCAAGGCGCTGGTTTTAACACTGATGCTAAAGCTGACAAGAAGATTCCTGTATTTGGGGTAGATGCGACTGAAGAAGCAGTAGACCTCATTGCACGTGGCATTATGACTGGTACTGTCAAACAAGATGCTGAAGGGATGGCAAAAGCTGTCTTCGCACTCTCTTACAATGCAGGTCAAGGCAAAGACTTCTTAGATGGCACTGACTACAAGTATGACGACACTCAAGTCGCTGTGCGTATTCCTTACCAAGCCTTCAACGGCCAATAGGCTATTATCGAAGGGTATCTCCTTTAGGCAAGTTCCTCTGGAGCTTGCCTTGCTTTATCCATACTAGGAGGAACATGATGACCACCCAAGAATCCACCGAAAACAAACCTGAGGTAAGCAAAACTTCACCTAGACGCACCAATCTTTATGAGGGCATTCATCTATCTGAGCGCACCCTCAACATCATCATCGGCATGATTATCGGGTTGTTGGCTCTAACCCTCTACTTCGCCTTACCGCGTTAAGGCAGACAAAAAATAGGCTGGGACAAAAGTCTCAGCCTATTTTTTATCTGCTTACAAGGACTAAGCTTCCACTACAGACTCTTGGCTAGCCTTGCGCGCTAATTCCTTAGCTTCACGCTCTTCCACCTGATCTACAAAATCACGTAGAAGCTGCTTGACAACAGTTGGATCTTCAGTCTCATTAACCGCCACCTTAACCTTAGAAGAACGCGGAATACCTTTAAGATAGTAATGGGCTTGGGTCCGAAATTCTCGTGTTGCAGTCCGATCACCCTTGAGGTCTACCAAGCGTTCTAAATGATCGATGGCCGTGTCAATTTTCTGTCTCGCTGTCATAGCCGGTAAGAGTTCACCCGTCTCAATATAGTGGACCATCTGCTGAATAACCCATGGATTACCCAAGGCAGCACGTCCCACCATAACACCATCTACGCCTGTCGTATCAAGCAAATGTTTGAGTTCTTCAGGCGTTCTAACATCCCCATTCCCAACAAAAGGAATGGTTTTGAGTTCTTTCTTAACTTGCGCCAAAATATCCCAGTTGGCCTTGCCTTCATACATCTGTACCCGGGTCCTGCCGTGCATGGCCACCATGGAAGCACCTGCGCGTTCAGCTGCTAAGGCATTTTCAATGGCGTAAAGATGTTCATCATCCCAACCAGTCCGCATTTTTACTGTGACTGGCTTCTGAACAGCATCCACTACTGCTGCCACCATTTCATAAACCTTGTTCGGGTCTAAGAGCCAACGCGCCCCTGCTTCTGCCTTAATGACCTTGTTAACAGGACAACCCATATTAATATCAATAATGGCACACTCAGTGTTTTCAGCAACATATTTAGCCGCCTCTACCAAAGTTTCTTTGTTGCCTCCCATAATTTGAATGCTGAGAGGATACTCATTTGGTTCAATGTGTAGCATGCTCAGGGTCTTGTCATTACGGAACTGAATCCCCTTGTCACTAATCATCTCGCAAACAACTAGGCCTGCGCCAAATTGTTTTACAATGGTCCGAAAGGCCGCATTCGATACGCCAGCCATGGGTGCGACCACGACCGGGTTTGGAATCTCAATTTCTCTAATTTTGAACAAGCTATACCTCCTCTGCGTCTGCTTCTTGCCCTGCAGCTTCACCAGCTGCGATAATAGCCTCTAATTCTTGAACACTATAGTCATAGTGGTTCTCACAATAATGGCAGACTACTTCAGCGCCCCCATCTTCATCAATCATAGCTTGGATTTCCTTACGACCTAAGGACTGAATACCGTGTCCATAGGCTTCCTTAGAGCAACCGCAATAGAAAGAGATATCTTTCTTAGATAGGACTTCAGAATTACCATGCCCAACTAAGAGATCCAATAGAGCCTCTAAGCTTGGTTGTGACTCCAAGAGATCGGAGAAACGGCCTAAATCCGCAATGCGTTTTTCAATGAAGTCAATGGTTTCATCAGTGGCCCCAGGCATCACTTGAATCATAAAACCACCAGATTTAGCCACTGACTCATCCGGATTAACCAAGACAGAGAGTCCAATACAAGAAGCCGTTTGTTCAGACACAGCCATATAATAGGTGAAATCTTCTGCCAATTCCCCGCTCACCAGTGGCACTTGCCCTGCGAAAAGCTCCTTATTACCTAAGAGTTTGCGTACAGCCATATTGCCCGGCATACCCACTGCCCCAGCAACGTCTAACTTGCCAATGGCATTGAGTTCTAAGGCCACCTGCGGATTAGATACAAAGCCACGTACATGACCGTAGGCATCTCCTTCCGCAATAATCCGGCCTACTGGTCCCGTTCCGAGAATTTCTACTCGCAAACGTTCGTCTCCCTTAGAATTAGCTGCTAATAAAAGGGTCCCCACCAGGGTCCGCCCCAAGACAGCCGTTGCGGTATGCCAGGTTTTGTGTCGATTGACTGCTTCCTGGACAACACCAGTAGCATCCAAAACCAAAACCCGCAATTGGCCATCGAATGCCAAGGCTGTTAATAATTGATCTGACATGTTTGCTTCCTCCATCTCCCAATGGGAGTCATTATATTCCGTTTCTAAGTATAGCAGACCCCACCAGTTTAGCAAGTCTTTGGCCTAGTGCTAGTAGGCAAAAAAATCAGACCCATGAGGTCTGATTTTTCTTCCTAGGCTTGATGATGGTCAGACGACACTTGGTCATCTGCGATGACATGATCGCCAGCTTCTAGCGCTTCTTCTACACGCGAAGGAGCCACTTCTTGGTCTTGGCTTTCTGCCGGAGCAGGAGTGTCTGTTTCTTCAGACTTCGCTGCTTGCTCAGGCATCTTCCCAGTCTTGAAGAGAGACTCAATTTGCGCTGCTTCTAATGTCTCAACTTCAAGCAGTTTCTCTGCAATCAGGTTGAGTTGCTCGCGGTGCTCATTGATAATGCGATGTGCCTCTTCATGAGCTTGGTTCAATAATTGACGCACTTCGTTGTCAATCTCATAAGCTACCTGATCAGAGTAAGCTGGTTTCTGGCCATAGTCACGACCAACGAAGACGGTATGGTTGCCTTCGTATTGAACCGGCCCTAAGCGGTCAGACATCCCATATTCAGTGACCATACTACGCGCAATCTTGGTCGCTTGTTGGAAGTCATTGCTAGCCCCAGTAGATTGAGTATTGAAGACAATCTCTTCGGCAGCACGACCACCCAGGAGCCCTACCATTTGATCATAGAGTTCCTTACGGGTCACAATATAAGCATCTTCACGAGGTAACATGACCGCATAACCACCTGCACGTCCGCGTGGCACGATGGTCACCTTATGAACAACACGAGCGTCACTTAAGACCATCCCAATGATGGTATGCCCCGCCTCGTGGTAAGCCACGGTACGGCGTTGTTGTTCAGAAATCACACGATCCTTCTTAGCTGGCCCCGCAATCACCCGGTCATGGGCTTCTGCGATGTCCGCTTGAGTAATGGCCTTATGGTCAAAACGTGCTGCTACTAAAGCCGCTTCGTTCAGTAAGTTTTCCAACTCAGCCCCTGAGAAGCCAGGAGTTTGTTGTGCCACAACCTTAAGGTCAACTTCTGTTTCTAATTTCTTGTTACGGGCATGGACTTGAAGAATCTGTTCCCGACCCTTAACATCTGGGTTACCCACTAGAATTTGACGGTCAAAACGACCTGGACGCAAGAGGGCTGGGTCGAGGACATCCGAACGGTTAGTCGCCGCAATGACGATGACCCCTTCATTCCCTTCAAAACCATCCATCTCAACCAGTAATTGGTTCAGAGTTTGTTCACGTTCATCGTGTCCGCCCCCGAGACCTGCGCCCCGCTGACGACCCACGGCATCAATTTCATCGATGAAGATAATAGCTGGGGCATTCTTCTTGGCATTCTCGAAGAGATCCCGTACCCGGCTAGCCCCGACCCCGACGAACATCTCAACGAATTCAGAACCTGACATGGTGAAGAAGGGAACACCCGCTTCGCCGGCAACTGCCTTGGCTAAGAGGGTTTTACCAGTCCCTGGAGGGCCCTCCAGTAAGACACCGGCTGGGATACGTGCCCCCAACTTAGTGAAACGTTTAGGATCCTTAAGGAATTCTACTACTTCTACCAGTTCTTGCTTTTCTTCTTCAGCACCCGCTACATCACTGAAGCGGACTTTGACTTTCTGCTTGGAAATATCCTTGGAGCGTGACTTACCAAAGTTCATGGCCCCTCGCATACCGCCACCGCCAGCGCCACTTTGGAACATGTTGTAGAGGAAGAAGCCCATCATACCCATTAAGAGTAGCATTGGTAGGATATTGGCCCACAGTACCATGTTGGATTCGGCCAAGGTCTTCATCTTGACCCCTTGTTGGGTCGCTGTTTCCGTCAATAACTTAAGCGTGCTATCGTTACCTAGCACACGGCTGGTGAATTGAGTGGCAGTCTCACTTCCCCCTTGGAAGAGAGCCACAAAGTTAGTTTGTTCAGAGCGTGTAGTTCCGGTCTTGTATTTACCTTTGACATTATAAACACCGGAACCAATCTGGACATCCATCTCGGCAATCTTGCCGTCAGCAATCTCTGTCATCAACTCACTCTGGGTGAGTTCCTTGACTTGGCCACCCCCTAGTGCCCCTGACAGGGCATGGAAGAGCATAAAGAGCATGGCTAATGCCATCATAGATGTCAGAATGTTCCGCGTCGAATTACGATTTGGGTTTTGCATAGATGCTGTTCGACTCCTTTGTCTTGATCATTCTGTTCATTCTTGTATTTTATCATATTTTGCCATAGGGTCCTAATGGAAGGCCCCTGTAAGGCTGGGCTTTACCAATATTTAAGGTTTGTTTTCGCCAAAAGACCCTAGATCACAGTCTAGGGTCCGGCACATGGCCTATTTGCTTTCGTAGACGGCAGGTGATAATACACCGATATAAGGAAGGTTACGGTACTCTTGTTTATAGTCCAAGCCATATCCCACTACGAATTCATTAGGGATATCTAAGCCCACATAATCTGCCTCCATATTGTTGACACGGCGCTCTTTCTTATCCAAGAGGGTACATACTTTAACAGAATTAGCCTTACGATAGTGGAGCAGGTCCACAATGTACTTGAGAGTTTGGCCGGTATCGATGATATCTTCCACAATCAGAATATCCTTACCTTCGACACGAGTGTCTAAGTCTTTGACAATCTTAACTTCACCTGATGACTGGAAGGCATCGCCATAACTCGATACGTCCATGAAATCAATGGTCAAGTAGCAATCCATAGCACGAATAATGTCAGCCATAAAAATTGCTGCCCCCCGCAAAATCCCAACGACCACTACTTCTTTATCTTTGTAGTCTTCCGTTAAGGTTTTGCCTAGACGGGCCACTGCTTCTGCAATTTCTTTTTGGGTTACTAGTACTTTTAAAATGTCTTTCTCTAACATTGAGCTTTCTCTCCTTTTTGTCAAGTGTCTTACTGCCGTGTCTTCCGATAAAGGAATATATGAGTTATTTTATCAGTTTGTGGCCCGCGAGACAATGGGGAATTGCTAACTGGCCCCAACCATACGATTTCGTCTTTTTCATCTACAAGCACTTTGATTTGATTTCGCTCATCACTTGGCAACTTAAGGTCCATGAGGATTCTGCCAACTTTCTTATGATAGACTTGACCTAATTCATCGCTTATTGCAACTTGGTCACCGTCTTGCCGCTGTCTTAGCTGGAAATTGAGTGGCGCCGTCTCCTGGGCCTGACTTAGGTGTAGGCCTGCCCAACCTTCAGCCGCTTCACGCATTTCCGGTGACACTTGATGGGCTGCAAAAATCCCCGCTTCTGCGCCACCATCTAGGGCATACCAGTGGTTGAGTCGACTTAAGATTAAACGTTGACCAAAATAAGCTTTTGGCCCCGCCTCTTCTGGTAGGATTTGGACGTAATCATAGCGTTTGACTGCTACCCAACCATGTCCTAACTGCAAACGTTGATTAGGATCCCGGCGGTTACGCATCATCTGCTGCAATTGACCAACTAGGTCGCGGTTATAGGCAGGCACGTCTTCTATTAGGCGTTCTTCAAAGAAAATCCGCAGGTACATATTAAATTTCGCCTCAGGTAAGGCTAGAAAAGCCGGAATGTAAAGTAACCAATAGTGATTGGTTGAATACATTAGGAGCTGGGGCTCCAAATCCAGATAATCCGCATACTGAACGGTGTAGGAATCTTGAATTTGCTGCTGAATGGTCAGGAGATTCTGTAATAATTGAGGATTCTCCTGCATCAGTTGCGGAATATAGGTATGGCGGAATCGATTGCGTACAAAGTGATCCATGTAGTTAGAAGCATCTTCAAAATAAGTCACATTGAACTTCTCAGCATAAGCCTCTAGTTCCGCCTTGGTCACCCCAATAAAGGGCCTCATTATGGTTGGCATGACAGTATGACCACTTGGGTCACTCATCAGACGCTGATAGCAACCCCGAATCCCTTGCAAGCCCCGAATGGAAGTGCCGCGTGTCATCCGCATCAAGAAGGTCTCGGCCACATCATTGAGATGGTGTGCGGTCATCAAAATATCCGCTTCAGTTGTCCGAATGACCTCCGCGAAAAACTGATAACGGGCGTCGCGCGCCTGAGCTTCCACATTAGTGGCAGCCGGTTCGCCCCACTCCGTCGCAAAATAAATACAGCCATACTCTGCCACAATTTCCTTAATAGCGACGGCCTCATTGTCTGATTCTGGTCGCAACTTGTGATTGAAATGTGCGACGACCAACTGCAGATGAGCATATTGTCGCAACTGATTCAATTCATGCATCAATCTAAGCATGACCATGGAATCAACCCCGCCGGATACAGCTAAGACCACCGTCTTAGCCTCTAGCCAAGCTGGCCATGACTCTAGCTGAGCCTTGACTTCCCGCATTAATTTTTCCATCTAGATTCTCCTTTAGATACAAAAAGCAGCCTAAAAGGCTGCTCTTATATCCTGTATTAGCGCACGACAAGAAACAATCGCACGTAAGCAAGACATCCCTAGCTACGTCGGCCACCACGGCCGCCGCGTTTGCCTTCGGTGTTACGTCTTAATGAGGACAGACGATCTTCACTGTCCTTTAGGAAGTTACTCATTAATTGGTCAAAATCATCCAACTTACGGCTGTTATTATTTCCCGCATTGTTGAAGTTAGGGCGATTCCCACCCTCATCTTGACGACTCTTGAAGCGTGGGGCACGTTGATTATGTGGTGCAGCGCCTTCTTGACGTTCACGTTTAGGTCGTGCAGGTGCCTCTGCAGGTCGATCACTGGCTTGACGAATAGACAGGCTAATTTTACCGTCGTCAGCGATAGACAGAACCTTCACTGCGACTTCTTGGCCGACTGTTAAGACGGAACTAATCTCCTTAACATAGCCGTCTGAAACCTCACTAATGTGAACTAAACCTGTTTTATTATCTGGCAAGCTAATAAAAGCCCCAAAGTGTGTAATCCCTGTGACTTTCCCTGTGATTTTTTGCCCTACTTCGATTGACATACGATGTCTTATCCTCCCTTAAGTTCTTTCATCCTTATATTCTATTCAGTAACTCTCATCCCTTAAGGATGCTTGGTGTCTTCCTGATGCGAAGATCCTAACTCGAAAATAATCTCACCTGGCTTGGTGTAGTAATAATCACGTCGCGCCACATCCTCTAGATAGGCTGGATCCTTCATTTGCTGAGTTGCTTGGAAAACTTCACGGTTCTCTTTAACGGCTTGCTCCTGGTCCGCCTTGGCCTCTTGATGGGCTTGCTCGGCAGTCACTTGATCCTGATAAGCCCGCCATAATGGAATCCCTGCGAAGGCAAGAGCTCCAATCAGAATGACATGAAATATCAGGCGTCGTCCGTGAGAGTGCGGATGTTTTGTCTGACGGGGTGAGGAAGTCTGAACAGATTCCTGTGGATCTAATTTATAATTCATTCTTTTCACCTCCATGATAAACCTAGTTTGAGTATATCAATATTCGCGCCTAATTTCCATTCAAACTTGTCGTTTTTCCAAGTTTTTTTGCGAGCTTGGCTCGAGGTAGCATAGCTGAGCCCCTAGCCAAGCCCTATTTTAAGCTAGAAACTCGTCTACTTGACGAACTTCATTATTAAGGCGCTCTTCACCCAAGATTTCGTAGAGATTACTTGCTTCTTCTTTCTTGGTGTTTTCTTTGAGGTCGGTCACTCGTACAGTTAATAGTCGGTTACCAAAGCGAATCACCAACTCATCGCCTACCTTCACAGCAGAGCTAGATTTAGCTACTTGGCCATTCAAGGTAATACGACCTTGGTCCGCCACTTCTTTGGCAATGGTCCGACGTTTAATCAAACGCGAAACCTTTAAATACTTATCTAATCTCATCTTACTTCTCCTTATTCTTACTAGTGTCGTCTAACAAAAGACTGGCTACCTGACGAGCTAAGTGCTTAAGGGCTCCTAGCCAAACATAGGATGGCTGTTCTAGGATATCCAAGCTAATCACCTGGCGCGAACCCTCTTGAGACACGGTGGATTTCTGGGAAATGCCAGCCAAGGCTTCAAAGAGCTTGGCGCCTCGTAATTGTTCTGAGGCCACCTGGTTGAAGCTGACCTTGACATGACGTGGAGTCTGCTGAATTTTAACAACGCCGGCTTCGAGGCCGTAATGTTTAATCAAAGCAATCTCCAGTAAATCCGCCACCTCACCTGGGAATTCACCATAGCGGTCAATCAACTGATCTTGCAGATTACGATAGGCTTCTTCAGAATCAATCTGTTGAATTTGCTTATAGACCGAAATCTTTTGCCGTTCATCGGCGATATAGCTGGCTGGAATATAGGCGTCGATTAGCAGATGCCATTCAATCTGGTTGCTAGCCTGACTTGGTGTTTGCCCAATTTTCTTACCCCGCTTAATGTCAACAGCTTCTTTAAGCATTTGGGAATAGAGGTCAAAACCGACAGAATCAATAAAGCCGGATTGTTGTTTACCTAGCAGATTGCCTGCTCCTCGAATAGATAGGTCGCGCATGGCAATCTTAAAGCCTGATCCCAACTCTGTAAATTCGCGGACAGCCTGCAATCTTTTCTCACTGACCTCACTGAGTGACTTAAATGGCTCATACATCAAATAAGCATAGGCCACTCGATTGGTGCGCCCTACCCGCCCACGTAATTGGTAGAGCGTGGATAAACCCATATGGTCCGCATCTTCAACAAAAAGGGTATTAACATTAGGAATATCAACCCCTGTCTCAATTATGGTGGTAGTCACCAGGACATCGTAAGCCCCTTGGATAAAGTCCACCAGCACCGTCTCCAATTCCACCTCCGACATCTGACCGTGGGCATAAGCTACCCTAGCCTCTGGTACCAAAGCCTGGATTTCCATGGCTCGACGCTCAATAGTCGCCACCCGATTATAGAGATAGAATACCTGACCTTCTCGAGCTAGTTCGCGCTCAATACCTGACTTAATCGCTCCATCATTGCGCTCCATGACATAGGTCTGAACAGGGAAACGGTTATTTGGTGGTGTCTCAATCAAGGACAAGTCGCGAACACCTATCATCGACATATGCAAGGTACGGGGAATTGGCGTCGCCGTCAAAGTCAAGACATCAACCTGTGACTTGAGTTGTTTGAGCCGCTCCTTGTGCTTGACCCCAAAACGTTGCTCCTCATCGACAATCAATAGGCCTAGGTCTTGAAACTGGACATCTTTTGAGACTAAGCGATGAGTCCCGACCACAATATTCACGGCCCCCGTTAACAAGTCATCGATGGTCTGGTCTTGTTGCTTTTTAGATACAAAGCGACTCATCAGCCGAATTTCAAAAGGATAATCAGCAAAACGCTGAACCAAAGAATTATAGTGTTGCTGAGCTAAAATCGTAGTAGGGACTAGGAAGGCCACTTGCTTGCCGTCCATGACCGCCTTGAAAATGGCCCGCATGGCTACTTCGGTCTTGCCGTAACCTACGTCACCGACTAGCAGGCGGTCCATTGGCTTGCTTTTTTCCATATCTGCCTTAATCTCTATTGCGGACCGGAGTTGGTCCTCTGTTTCTACATAAGCAAAAGCCGACTCGAACTCACTCTGCTCTGGTGTATCAGGCCCAAAAGCATACCCAACTTCTCGTTCTCGCTTAGCATAGAGGGCGATTAATTCATCCGCAATGTCTTCTATTTTAGCCGCTACCTTGCGCTTAGTCTTAGCCCACTCAGTGCCCCCTAGCTTGTTAAGCTTAGGTGTCTTGGCTTCTGAGGCGACGTACTTTTGTAACAGATGAATTTGGTCGACCGGAATCAGAATGCGTGAGTCATCTTGATACACAACCGACAAGAGATCCTTATGAATGCCATTCATTTCGATGGTGTCCATACCACGGAATTGACCAATCCCATGATGAACATGGACTACATAGTCACCGACTTCTAATTCTGAGTAACTCTTAATCCGTTCAGCATTGGTTAGCTTAGTACGAGATTGACGAGCCTGACGTTTTTTCAATTTATTGAAGAGTTCTTTTTCAGTTACCACTACCCACTTCAAGACCGGCAGTTCAAAACCATTTGACAGGGCGCCCACTCCGATATTAATAACTTTATCTTGGGCTTGATCTTCTGTCACTACGCTAGGACCGATTCGAAATTCCTCGAAAAGCGCTTCAACCTTCCGCGCTTGTTCCAAACTCCCTACAGCTACTTGAATAGTATAACCTTGTTTCAACCAGTGATCCATCTCCGTTTTGACGAGAGGCATTTGGTTAAAGAAAGGGTTGAGGGTGCGATACTGGAAGGAATGCACTGCTCCTAAAGACTGATGTCCCAACCCTCGATGCATGACCGACAGATAGAGCAAGGCACCTGAGTAAGCTCGCACACAGGATTGAAAATCTGCTTTAACAGCCAATCCAGGTATCAGCAGACCTTTCTGAGTCTCCTGTTCAATCCAAAACTGATCTTCCTCAACTAGGTGGAGGGCCTGTTGTTGCAGCTTATCAAATTCTGATAGAACTAAAAGTCCTTGCTCTCCTAAATAATCAAGGAGCGTCACCACTTGGTCATCCTGAGCCAAGCTCAGATAAGCATGCGGATACTTGAGAGGCTCGCCATGGCGCAACTGATCCATTTGATCGCTGAGTCCAGATTCCATGGCCTCTCTTAATTCTTGATCCTTCACTTTCTTCAGGGCGCGCGCCTTCATATCCTCTAAACGTGGTAAGAGGGCTTGTTGTGCTTCTAGACCAAATAAAACATCTTGAGCTGGCAGGATTTGGACAGATTCTAGATTTTCAATCGAGGACTGGGTCTCAGCATTAAAGGCCCGAATAGAATCCAGCTCGGTATCAAAGAAATCCAAACGAATCGGATATTCGGCGGATACTGGGAAGAAATCAATGATACTCCCGCGTACGCTAAACTCACCCGGTTGTTCTACCAAGCTAGCCCGATGATAACCCCAAGCGGTCAAGACACTTTCTAGCTGGCGTCGTTCCCAGTTATCCCCAAGTTCAAGAGTATGTTGAGCTTGACGCCATTGATTAGGGTGAGTCAATTGTTTTCGTAAACCGGCTACATTAGTAACTACAATACAGGGCTCGCCGTGAGCTAGTTTGTTAAGGATCTGAATCCGGTCCCGCATCTGATCCTCCGAAGCAAAGGCAAATTCAATGGCCAGAGCCTCCTCCACTACAAAAGCCTGCACGGACACCTGGGGCAGAAGCTGTGTTAAATCATCTACTAACTGTCCCAACTTGCTAGCAATGGGCTCCACAATCAAGAGTGGCCGAGGGCGAGCCTGGAAAAGCTGAGCCAGCATGACAGCACGAGCACTATCATCAATTCCAGTTACCAACTGAGGTAAGCTACCCGGCCCTGTCTGATTAATGGCCTTTATTGCCGAATGAAAAGCTTCTTGCGCAAATTCCATGTTTTTCCTACTTTCTCTCTAGTAAAACTGGCTCATAGATTTGAGTCAGCTAACGCCACAAGAGGCTGCAACGTCTACCCACCCCTGGGAGAGTCGCAACCTATCTTAAGGTTTATCGTGTCTTTTAGTTATATTGGTTCATTAATTGAACGAAAGTTTCGCCCTTAGCCCATGCCCTCAACAAGTCGGTTGTCTGGTCAATTTTCTGTTCTATTAAAGCGCGGTCATCTGTATCGAAACGTTGTAGAACATGATCCACAACCTTGCGTCCATATTGAGGTCGGCCAATGCCAATCTTGACCCGCTTGAAATCTTGGGTCCCTAGCATTTCGATAATGCTCTTCACCCCATTGTGGCCACCCGCACTACCTGACTGTCGTAGTCGCAACTTGCCAGGCTCCAAATCTAGGTCATCATAGACCACCACGAGCTCATCCGGGCTAATATTGTAATAGGACATAAGGGGCAAGACAGCTTCACCCGATAGGTTCATAAAGGTATAAGGTTTGACCAAGAGCACCTTCTCGTCTCCCACTCGCCAAATGGTATAGTCGGCACGAAATTTTTGGTCGGTTAATTTCAAACCTTCTTGACGCGCCAAAGCATCAATCACATCAAAGCCCACATTGTGACGCGTCCCCTGATACTTATCGCCAGGGTTCCCTAATCCAACGATTAACTTCATCCTGCTCCCTCCTCTGCATTTTCTATTATAACACATGTTTAGAGCATGTCACTAACAGAAAGATTCACGAGGCGAACTGTATTATTCGCCACAATAAACTGTACTACTCAAAAAATTTCCTCTTCACATTTTTGAAAAGAGTGGTATAATATAGCCAAGTGATAGAAAGGAGATATTCACTATGAAACAACCAAAGAACAAGATTATTTTAGTCGGTGATGGTGCAGTCGGATCTAGCTTTGCTTTCTCTCTCGTTAACCAAAACATCGGCCGTGAACTCGGCATCATTGATATTAACAAGGACAAGACAGTCGGGGACGCCTTAGACCTCTCTCACGCCTTAGCCTTCACTTCACCTAAGGAAATTTACTCTGCTGAATACAGCGACTGCGGTGACGCAGATATCGTCGTATTAACAGCTGGCGCAGCACAAAAACCAGGTGAAACTCGCTTGGATCTCGTTCACAAAAACTTAAGCATCTACAAATCAGTTATTAAACAAATCGTAGACTCTGGTTTTAACGGTATTTTCTTGGTTGCTGCAAACCCAGTGGATATCTTAACTTATGCAACCTGGAAGTTCTCCGGTTTCCCTAAAGAGCGCGTTATCGGTTCTGGGACTACCTTAGACACCGCTCGTTTCCGTCAAGAAATCGCACAACTTATTGGTGTTGATGCGCGTAACGTCCACGGTTATATCTTAGGTGAACACGGGGATACTGAATTCCCTGTTTGGTCTCACGCTAACGTAGGTGGCTTGACTATCTATGAGTGGGTCAAAAACCACCCAGACACTGACGAACAAGCCTTAGTTGAAATGTTCTTCAAAGTTCGTGACGCAGCTTACGAAATCATCTCTAAAAAAGGCGCAACCTACTACGGGATTGCTGTTACCTTGGCTCGTATCTGCCGTGCTATCTTAGACGATGAAAAGGCAATCTTCCCTCTCTCTGTCTACTTAGACGGTGAGTATGGTCAATCAGACCTCTACATCGGGGCTCCAGCTATCTTGGGTCGCGAAGGGGTTGTTTCTGTCATTGAAATCCCACTTAACGACTCTGAGTTGGACAAGATGAATGCTTCTGCAAGCACCCTCAAAGCAGTGACTGCCGATGGTTTTGCTCGCTTAGAAGAAAACTAATCTCCCTATCAAATCCATTATCCGCACCTGGCTCCTTGCCAGGTGCTTTTTTAGGCTTAATGAAGCCATAAAAAAAGAAGCCAAGACCGCAGTCTTGGCTGTTTGAGCTTATTTTTTGTTTTGGTTACGTAAGGTTAAGCTTAAGAGGAAGGCCCCTAAGAAGCTAGCGCCCACCCAAATTGCCAAGTAGAGTAATGGATTCGTTACCCCACCCGCTAACATAGCGAAGACCCCGCCGTGTGGCACCTTGCTGACGATACCGAAGAGCATGCTTAAGGCACCCGCTACACCGGCAGAAACTGCCAATGGTGGAATAACCTTCAATGGGTTGGCTGCAGCAAATGGAATAGCCCCTTCCGTGATGAAGGCTGCACCCATGACATAGTTAACTAGGGCTGAGTTACGTTCTTCTTCTGGCCAGAGGTTTTTGTTGAGGGTTGCGGCCAAGGCAATCGCCAACGGTGGCACCATCCCACCAACCATAACGGCTGCCATAACGTTTGAACCTGCGCCTGCTGATTGTGTCACTAAGGCAGTCCCTGTAACGTAAGCGGCCTTGTTAATTGGACCACCCATATCAATTGACATCATGGCACCGACTAAGAAACCTAAGACTAAGGCTGAGCCTGTACTCATACCGTCGAGGAAGTCTTTCAAGCCTTGCATGACAGCCCCCATTGGGCCGTTCACAACGAAGAGCATGAGGAAGGACATAATCAGGACCCCAAAAACTGGGAAGAGGAAGATTGGTTTCAACCCTTCAAGTGATTTTGGTAACCAAGCAAAGGCTAGACGGAGCACATAGATAATCCCACCAGCCAAGAAGCCAGCTACTAAGGCGCCTAAGAAACCTGACGGAATGCTTTTCTCAAAGAGACCTACCGCTCCAAAGTCAGACAAGACAGATGGATTAGCTAAAATCCCACCCATAAAACCAACAACCAAACCAGGACGGTCAGCAATAGAATGACCAATAAAACCAGCCAACATTGGCAACATCATGGCGAAGGCTAATTTACCTGTTACAAAGAGGAATTGCGCTACTTGATTATAGCTAGCATCTTCAGGGTTGAAGGAATTAATCCCCCAGAAGAAGGACAAGGCAATTAAAATCCCACCAGATACCACAAACGGTAGCATATGAGAAACCCCGTTCATTAAGTGCTTGTAGAATTGACGACCAATGGACTCTTTGCCGACTTCAAGATCTGCTGCACCAGCGCCTTCTGCTGCGTGGTAGATTGGCGCCTCTGCTTTTGCCGCTTTAGCTACTAATTCATCAGCCTTGTGGATACCATCTGCTACTTTAGTGACAATGACTGGTTTGCCATCAAAGCGGGCCATCTCCACTTGCTTATCCGCTGCCACGATAATGGCTGTCGCCTTTTTGATGTCATCAGCAGTCAAACGGTTGCCGACACCGGCCTGCCCGTTGGTTTCGACTTTAATCTTGATACCTGCGGCTTTCCCGGCTTGTTTGAGCTTTTCTTCTGCCATAAAAGTATGGGCAATCCCAGTTGGGCAAGCTGTTACGGCCAAGACATAGACATCTTCTTGCGCAGGACTTGCTAGCTCAGCCGCAGTAGCTTGGGCTGTTTCTTCTGCTTCAGCTGCGGTAAAAACTGCCACTACTTCTTCAGGGGTTTTTGCTGCTGCTAAAGCTGCTTTAGTTGTTGGTTGCATGAGGACAGAAGATAATTTAGCTAAGGCTTGCAAGTGCTCGCCACCACCACCTGCAGGGGCTGCAATCATGAAGACAAATTTGGCAGCTTGGCCATCAAAGCTCTCCCAGTCAATCCCTGCGTCACTACGCCCAAAGACGATAGCTGCTGATTTGATTGATTCATGTTGGGCATGAGGAATGGCAATCTCATCGCCGACACCTGTTGTTGATTGGGCTTCGCGGGCTTCTAAAGCGGCCACATAAGCTTCAACGTCGGAGACACCGCCAGCTTGGTGGAAGCGCTCTGCCAAATACTTAAGCGTTGATGACTTATCTGTTGTACTCAATTGGAGGTCCATAGCCTCTTTAACAAATAATTCTGATAATTTCACTTTCTATTTTCTCCTTTGACTTTCTTAGGCTAATGCGCGACAACGTGAATCTGGTCTACTAGCTCATCAATTAAGTGACGTTCAGCTATCCAAACCGAATAGGCTGTCGCACTCCCGGTAGCAGCACCACGTTTTAGAGATTGAGCAAAATCGCCTGTCTCCAGGTAGGTGGCCACAAAACCTGCCAACATAGAATCACCTGCTCCGACTGAGTTAACCACTGTTCCCTTAGGTATATCTGAGCTAAAGACTTGGCCATCCTCAGTTAGAAGTAAGGCTCCCTCACCACCGCGAGATACAATAATGTGACGTGCTCCTAATTCCTGAAGTTTCTTGGCATAATGGATTATTTCTACCTCATCCTTCAAGTTAACCCCAAAAATCTCACCTAACTCATGATGGTTAGGCTTGATAACAAAAGGCCGGTAAGGTAAGCACTCGGTTAAAAGTTGCTTGTTGGTATCCAACACAAATTTTGCGTCCCGCTCTTGGCAGAGTTTGGCAATGGCAGTATAGGCCTTAACATCAAGCCCAGGAGCCGCATTTCCGGCTAAGAAAACCACATCATCTGCACCTAAGTCTCGCTCAAAAATGGCCAATAGTTCCGCAAACTTTTCCGGACTCACTTGGGGGCCTGCAGCATTTATTTCTGTCTCTTCTTGAGACTTGACTTTGACATTGACCCGTGTAATACCATCCACTTCAACAAAAAGTGGTTTGACACCTTCTTGGATGAGGGTGTCTTTGATATATTGACCGGTAAATCCGCCTACGAATCCGGTCGCATAGTTGACATGCCCTAAGCGCTGTAAGACAAGGGACACGTTGATTCCCTTACCTCCGGCAACATAGGCCTCTTCCTTGGATCGATTCAACTCTCCTAGCTGACATTGGTCAACCTGGATGACGAGATCGACGGCAGGGTTAAAGGTAATCGTATAAATCACGAAATTTAACACTCCTTCACTGTCGTGACTTGCACAAGAGGTGCCCGTTGCCCCTCTGTTAAGGCATGAGTGATAAGAATCGCCTCTTCCAAATTGGCGACATGACAGAAACTGACCCGTCCCATCTTGGAAGCATCCGCCAAAACATAGACTTGGTTGGCCTGCTGCATGGCTTGTTGCTTGAGGGCTGCCTCCTCCTGGTCTGGCGTCGTATAGCCCCATTCAGCATCCACCCCGTTCATGCCCATAAAAACATGGTCAAAACGATAACGTGCTAATTGAGCCTGAGCTTGCGCTCCAATTATGGCCCGCGTCTTGGGCTTAACTTGGCCACCTAACAAGATGACGGACTCGCCATAGTCACACAGCAAGTCGGCTTGACTTAGACCATTGGTAACCACCGTCACGCCCTGGCCCACCAAATGCGGTATCATAGCCAAGGTCGTGGTGCCTGCATCTAGATAAATCACCTGTCCTGCCGACACCTGTGCGGCTGCTGTCTCAGCAATAAGGGCCTTGTCACCACTGTTCCGTCCCAGCTTTTCCTTATAGCTAGATTCGCGATCCAAATGATAGACCCGTTTGGCACCGCCACGAACTCGCACCAGGCGCCCTGCTTCTTCCAACTGAGATAAATCCCGCCGTATAGTGGACTCTGATACTGACAGCTTGGCCATCAAATCTTGTAGGCTGACAACATGCGCTTGCTCTAGTTCTGATAGAATTAGTTGATGTCGCGTTTGAGTTAACACTCTTATCACCTCACACCTCGATTATACACCGCTTTCGGTCATCTTTCAATCGTTTTCGGTCATTTTCATTCATAAAACGGTCATTTTCATTCAAACTTTAATTTGTCGGGACTTTAATAATGTATAAATTTACGCTTTCAGAAAACGAGCTCGTTCCCAACAAAAACTTTAGAAAGATTTGAGATTTGCTTGAGAGATATTTGAAATTCACTTGATAAGCTATAGATAAGAAATAAGCAAAGGAGTAAGAACATGGAAGATATCTTAGTCATTCAAAATCTTAGTAAGCATTACGGCGACCAAGTGGCTTTGGACTCGCTCAGCCTCAAGCTAAAGAAAGGAGAAATCTATGGCCTAATCGGTCAAAACGGAGCGGGTAAAAGCACCTTAATCAAATTAATTACCCAAATAATCGCACCAAGTCAAGGCACCGTCTCCATTTTGGGCTCTCGAACCCCTAAAGAATGGACTACTGCCCTCCAACATGTGGGTTCTGTCATTGAAACACCTGTGGCACACCAACATCTATCTGCCTACGACAATCTCCGTTTTTACTGCCTGGATCGTGGCATCAAAAAACCGGATAGTCGGATTAAGGAAACCTTGGACTATGTCGGCTTAAGTCAAACTGGTGCCAAAAAATTTCGGGACTTCTCTCTGGGAATGAAACAACGTCTGGGTATCGCCATCGCTATCCTGTCTCGGCCTGATTTACTCATCTTAGATGAACCAATCAATGGTCTCGATCCTGTCGGCATTCAAGAATTTCGTGAGATGGTCCTCCGCCTTAACCGCGAGCTTGGCATGACCCTAATTATTTCTAGCCATATCTTGTCTGAATTATACTTGGTGGCCAGTCGCTTTGGCTTCATTCATCAAGGACGGCTCATCAAAGAACTTTCCAAGGAGGACTTCGACCGCGAAAGTGGCGACTATATTATCCTCCAGTCCCAAAAGACTCAAATGGCTAAGGATATCGTTCAAAAACAGCTAGGTTTTAGACTTAAACCCAGCCATCAGACCGACCAATTGCAGTTAATCGGCAAAGCTGAGGATATACCAGAACTGGCTAAGGCCTTGGTTTTAGCAGGCATTCCTATCAGTGGGCTCTACTACGCCCATAAAGATTTAGAGCGATACTTTACCGATTTAATTCAAGTTCAAGGGGGAAATCACCGTGTTTAACAGTATTAAAGCCGATTATTACCGTCTGGTCCGCTCCGTCGGATTTTGGGGGATTCAGGCCTTCTGTGTCCTGGGCATTCTGCTAGCTATTTTCACTTCGCGAGTTACTACTTCTAATTCTGGCTTCTTCTTCGCCATGGATGCCGTGTCTTATAACATAGGCCTACTTTTTATCGCCTGCAATGTGGTGACCACCCTACTCTTAGGAGTCGACCTTAACAACAAACTCTACCATAATAATCTGACTACCGGTAAAACCCGTGGTCAGTATTACCTAGCTAAATCCCTGACCATTGCTAGTCTAATTCTCTTACAATTTTTCCTTCTCTACGCAGCGGGTTACGTCATTGAATTCTTGCGATCAGGGGGCCAGATGGGGAGTCTACCGGCAGATTTCTGGCCTAAGTTTCTGATTACCTTCCTGATTCAGTGCCTTTGCACCTATGCTTGGTTCTGCATTACCAGCTTCGTCCTCTTCCTGACCCGCAACTACAGTATGGTCTTTATTGTCTACTTTACCGTTTTTATTTTCTTGAAAATCCCTGGCGAATTGATTGACCCAAATAATGACTGGTTTAAAGCCATTGTCATGGAATTTGTCTATGAGAGTACAGCTAGCTTTAGTATGACTAGCAAAACCGCTATATTCGCCTTTGCCTTAAGTCTCATCTTCACTCTCGCCGGCATCTATACCTTCAAGCGCCGCAACCTCTAAAACCTATCTACAAATAAAGTCCCCCTATGTCATCTGACACAGGGGGCTTATTTTGGATATAGAAAAAGGGCCTCCGAAGAGACCCTTTTGGAAAGGCATATTAAGCTTAGAATTAAGCTAAGACTTTAGATACCACACCGGCACCTACAGTACGGCCACCTTCACGAATAGAGAACTTAGTCCCTTCTTCGATCGCGATTGGGTGGATCAATTCAACAACCATTTGTACGTTGTCGCCTGGCATAACCATTTCAGTACCTTCTGGTAAAGTAACAACACCAGTTACGTCAGTTGTACGGAAGTAGAATTGTGGACGGTAGTTAGAGAAGAATGGAGTGTGACGACCACCTTCTTCTTTAGACAATACGTACACTTCAGCTTCGAACTTAGTGTGTGGAGTGATTGAACCTGGTTTAGATAATACTTGACCACGTTGGATTTGGTCACGAGTTACACCACGTAACAAGGTACCAACGTTGTCCCCAGCTTCAGCGTAATCCAATAACTTACGGAACATTTCAACACCGGTAACGGTAGTCTTAGAAGTTTCTTCTTCGATACCAACGATTTCAACTTCGTCACCAACGCGAACTTGACCACGTTCAACACGACCAGTTGCAACAGTACCACGACCAGTGATAGAGAATACGTCTTCGACTGGCATCATGAATGGCTTGTCAGTGTCACGTTCTGGTTCTGGAATGTAAGCATCAACTTGTTCCATCAATTCTAAAACTTTAGCTTCGTAGTTAGCGTCGCCTTCTAAAGCTTTCAAAGCTGAACCAGCGATAACTGGAGTGTCGTCGCCTGGGAAGTCGTATTCAGACAAGAGGTCACGAACTTCCATTTCAACTAATTCGAGCAATTCTTCGTCGTCAACCATGTCAACTTTGTTCAAGAATACTACGATGTAAGGAACACCAACTTGACGAGACAAGAGGATGTGTTCACGAGTTTGTGGCATTGGGCCGTCAGCAGCAGATACAACGAGGATCGCGCCGTCCATTTGAGCAGCACCAGTGATCATGTTTTTAACGTAGTCCGCGTGACCTGGGCAGTCAACGTGAGCGTAGTGACGGTTAGCTGTTTCGTACTCGATGTGAGAAGTGTTGATTGTAATCCCACGTTCTTTTTCTTCTGGAGCGTTATCGATTTGGTCGTATGAACGAGCTTCACCGAAACCTTGTTTAGCTAATACAGTTGCGATTGCAGCTGATAAGGTAGTTTTACCATGGTCAACGTGACCAATTGTACCAATGTTTACGTGTGGTTTAGAACGGTCAAATTTTTGTTTTGCCATTTTAATTTCTGCCTCCTAAAAATAGTTGAGTTTGTTTTATAGATTTCAATTAAATCTATCAGTAGTATTATACCTAGAAATGGGGCAAAATTCAAGATTTTGCACCATTTTCTAGGCTTAGGGAATAACGCTTATTCGTTATTCCAAGCAAGTCCTGTCAGATTACTCTTCTGACTTGCCGCCGTATTTCTTGATGATTTCTTCTGCGATTGACTTCGGCACATCTTCATAGTGGTCGAAGGTCATAGAGAAGGTACCACGCCCTTGAGTTGCAGAACGCAAGGTAGTTGCGTAACCGAACATTTCAGACAATGGAATCATACCTTTAACGATTTGAGCGTTACCGCGTACTTCAGAACCTTCAACGCGACCGCGACGAGAGTTCACGTGACCCATAACGTCCCCGAAGTATTCTTCAGGCACAGTGATTTCAACTGCCATCATAGGTTCCAAGATGCTTGGGTTAGCTTTCTTAGCAGCTGCACGGAGTGCTAAGGACGCCGCTACCTTAAAGGCAGTTTCAGAAGAGTCGACATCGTGGTAAGAACCATCGTAAAGCTTAGCTTTGATGTCTACCATTGGGAAGCCTGCGAGGACACCATTTTCCATAGCATCTTTCAAACCAGCTTCAACCGCTGGGATGTATTCACGAGGAACCACACCACCGACGATTGCGTTTTCGAATTCGAAACCAGCACCTTCTTCGTTTGGTGTAAATTCGATCCATACGTGACCGTATTGACCTTTACCACCAGACTGACGAACGAACTTACCTTCTGCTTGAGTTGCAGAACGGAAGGTTTCACGGTAAGAAACTTGTGGCGCACCCACATTAGCTTCTACCTTGAATTCACGACGCATACGGTCAACGATGATATCCAAGTGTAACTCACCCATACCAGCGATAACTGTTTCACCAGTTTCTTGGTTAGTGTAAGCACGGAAGGTTGGGTCTTCTTCAGCCAATTTTTGTAAGGCTACACCCATCTTATCTTGGTCAGCTTTTGACTTAGGTTCAATCGCTACTTCGATAACTGGATCTGGGAATTCCATAGACTCGAGGATTACTTCGTTCTTCTCGTCACAGAGAGTGTCCCCAGTAGTAGTGTCTTTCAAACCAACTGCTGCCGCAATGTCACCTGAGAATACTTCAGGAATTTCTTGACGGTGGTTGGCGTGCATTTGTAAGATACGGCCGACACGTTCACGTTTGCCTTTAGTAGCGTTTTGAACGTAAGAACCGGATTGTAAAGTACCAGAGTAGACACGGAAGAAGGTTAAACGACCTACGAATGGGTCAGTCATAACTTTGAAGGCCAAAGCAGAGAATGGCTCTTCGTCGTTAGCATGACGTTCAACTTCAGCGCCAGTATCTGGGTCAATCCCTTTGATCGCTGGAACGTCTAATGGAGATGGAAGGTAGTCGATAACCCCATCCAACATTAATTGAACCCCTTTGTTCTTGAAGGCAGAACCACAGAATACTGGGTAGAAGTCCGCTGCAACAGTTGCTTTACGGATTGCTGCTTTCAAGGTAGGTACGTCGATTTCTTCGCCTTCCAAGTAAGCCATCATGAGTTCTTCGTCAGTTTCAGCAACTGCTTCAACTAACTTAGTACGCCATTCTTCAGCTAAATCTTGTAAGTCACCTGGGATTTCGATTTCTTCAATGTCAGTCCCTAAGTCGTTAGTGTAGTTGTAGGCTTTCATTTCCACTAAGTCAATGATACCTGAGAACTCATCTTCAGCACCAATTGGTAATTGAACTGGATGAGCGTTTGCTTGTAAGCGTTCGTGCAAGGTTCTTACAGAGTATAAGAAGTCCGCACCAATCTTGTCCATCTTGTTGATGAAGACCAAACGAGGAACACCGTAAGTGGTAGCTTGACGCCATACGGTTTCAGTTTGAGGTTCTACCCCAGACTGAGCATCCAATAAGGCAACGGCACCATCAAGAACCCGGAGAGAACGTTCTACTTCGACAGTGAAGTCCACGTGCCCTGGTGTGTCGATGATGTTGATCCGGTGGTTAGCCCATTGCGCAGTAGTTGCGGCAGAAGTGATGGTAATCCCACGTTCTTGTTCTTGCTCCATCCAGTCCATTTGGGAAGCCCCTTCGTGGGTTTCACCAATTTTGTGGATACGGCCGGTATAGTACAAGACACGTTCAGTCGTGGTGGTTTTACCAGCATCGATGTGGGCCATGATACCAATATTACGAGTTTTCTCTAGCGAAAATTCTCTTTTTGCCATCTTTTTGTTTTACCCCTTTTCAGTTATTTTGAGAGTGTGCATAGTAGTCAAAAACCACTAGCTTATAACAGCTAGTGATATGACTGAAAATCTTACCAACGGTAATGAGCGAATGCTTTGTTGGCTTCTGCCATTTTATGCATGTCTTCGCGTTTCTTAACTGATGCACCAGTGTTGTTAGCTGCATCCATGATTTCACGCGCTAAACGTAATTCCATGGTCTTTTCACCACGTAAGCGAGAGTAGCTTACCAACCAACGGATGGCTAAGGTGTAACGACGTTCTGGACGTACTTCAACTGGTACTTGGTAGTTAGAACCCCCCACACGGCGAGCTTTAACTTCTAATAATGGCATGATGTTTTCGATTGCTTGTTCGAAAACTTCCATTGGGTCTTGACCGGTTTGTTCGCGCACGATATCGAAAGCAGCATATAAGATAGTAGCAGCTTTACCGCGTTTACCATCGAGCATTAAACGGTTAATTGTGCGAGTAACTAATTTTGAATTGTAGAGTGGATCTGGCAAAACTTCGCGTTTTGCGATTGCACCTTTACGAGGCATTCAAAATCCTCCTTTCTGAATGTTTAATGATGAGGCTCTTAGCCTTTAGGACGTTTGGTACCGTATTTAGAACGGCCTTGTTTACGATCGTTAACACCAGCAGTGTCAAGCGCACCACGAACGATGTGGTAACGTACCCCTGGTAAGTCTTTTACACGACCACCGCGGATTAAAACAACGCTGTGTTCTTGTAAGTTGTGACCGATCCCTGGAATGTAAGCTGTCACTTCCATCAAGTTAGACAAACGTACACGGGCATATTTACGTAAAGCTGAGTTAGGTTTCTTCGGTGTCATGGTACCCACACGAGTACATACCCCACGTTTTTGTGGAGAGTTGTTGTTCGTTTGGGTCTTCTTGAAACTGTTGTACCCTTTGTTTAATGCAGGTGAGTTTGACTTAACGACTTTGGTTTTACGAGGTTTATTAACTAATTGGTTAATAGTTGGCATCCAAGCTCCTCCTCCCTTTGCTTTAATCTAGTCCACACATCCAAGTGTGCCATTTTTATGGAAAAATAATAATGTTGCTTCTATACCAGTCAGCACGACTGAATTTCAGGAATCTCGTATAAAAACACCTCTACTAATGTACCAATAAAATTCCCTTTCGTCAAGGGGGTATGGCGACTTTTTTTGCGATTGGCTCGAATTTTTGAGCAGTTCTGTTAAAAGTAAAAGGCCCTACTAGAGTGCAGGGCTTCTTATATCCTTATTTCTTAACTAAGCGATAGCTTTCCGCTAACAAGCTGATCAGCTGATCCCAATCAGTCTGTGCATCCAGAAGTACACTAAACCAATGTTTCTTGTTCATATGATAGGCAGGAAAATAGCGGCACTTATCGATGCGCTCAAGAATATGGTCAGGCTGACCCTTGAGATTAAGCACCAGCACCTGGTCAGTTCGCGAACTCGTTTTATCTAGTCGGCAATAGTCGACCGGCAAAAAGATACCAAATAGCTTATCGACCGGCGGTACCTTAAAGCCTATTATTTCCGGATGGCGCTTAAAGGGATGGGCTGGTGCCAGCCCGTAAGTCGTCGCCACATGATCCACCAGTCGCTCTACTAGCGGATTGTCTTGAATTTGCTGGCCTAAAATCCGATTGATAATCTCATCCACCTGCTGGCGGAGGGCGGTTACAAGCGCCCCACTGGCACTGGCTACCTCAAACAAGGTGTAGGGTTCCTCCATGGCCAAATCATAAACCACCAGTTCTAACTCCTGGTCTGATAAGGTCATACCAAGCTCAAATTCCCCTTCGACCAAGACATGGCGGGCCTGGCCATTATCAAAACCCCATTCCGCTAGTGTTGCCTGGCTCAAAGGCTGACCTAGTTTAATCTTCATTTGTCAGTCTCCTCTCTCAATGCTAACAACTTGCTAGCAACTGCCTGCCAACGTTCCCAGTCGCCCGGCACAAGTTTGGCCTGCCATTGCTCCAACTGGTCTGGCGCAAGCCAAAGCCAGTCCTGGTTTTCCTCTGGGTCCAAAACAAGGACTGGCGCCAGATCCGATAAAACAATTCCGTAGATATCTAGCCACCAATTGTCATAGCGATAGTCTTCCAACCAGACCAAGTCATGGGGCGACACCTTAATCCCTGTCTCCTCCCATAACTCGCGACAAGCAGCAAGTTCCGAGCTTTCGCCTGCCAAAACAGAGCCATTGGCGCCAAATTCCCAATAATTAGGATAATGGGCCTTACCATGACTACGCTGGGTCAGCAGAATCTGACCCTTTGCATCCATTACCAAAACGCGCGCCACCAGATGATAATGACCTGGTGGGATGAGGGCTTCTTGCCCCCTCAAATGTCTGATGCCAGTCAATTGCTTATTGACATCGACTAGTTCCCATACTTCTAGCATCCGACTAGTCCTTATCGGCATTGACCGCATCATACTGCGAGTCGCGTTGGAACTTAGCTGCTACATAAGAGCATTCAGCCTTAATCTTTTTGCCTTCAGCCTTCATAGCCGCTACTAAGGTGTCCAAGAGTTCTTGGGCGACACCCTGGCCACGCAAACTATCGTCCACAAAAGTATGGTCGGCAATGACCACCTTGGGATCCTCTGTCGGCCGATAAGTAATCTCAGCTACGACTTCTCCCGCTGCATTATAGCCTTCAAATCCTCTTTCTGTTCTTACAAATTCCATTCTGATATCCTCCTTTATTTTTTCCCAATATATCATATATGATATATTGGTCTTTTTCTGT
>CAUUNL010000011.1:0-31900 GCA_963546405.1 Abiotrophia defectiva
GTTTTTGTACTCTCAGGATTTAAGTAACCGTAAAACATTTCTTATTCTCCTATCTTGTGCGACTCGGTTTTTGTACTCTCAGGATTTAAGTAACCGTAAAACCAAGTATGTATACGCCGTTGGCAAGTGATGGTTTTTGTACTCTCAGGATTTAAGTAACCGTAAAACACGCTAGTGGTGTCTCGCCAAAGCGATTGGTTTTTGTACTCTCAGGATTTAAGTAACCGTAAAACATGGTAGCCATCTACTAAGTTGACAACCTCGTTTTTGTACTCTCAGGATTTAAGTAACCGTAAAACGCGACGAGGAGCGCGCGGTTCGCGACGTAAGTTTTTGTACTCTCAGGATTTAAGTAACCGTAAAACGTCGAGCGTGACAAGGACATTAAGGACCTCGTTTTTGTACTCTCAGGATTTAAGTAACCGTAAAACCGAGTACATGAAACTGATTAAGGACGTGGGTTTTTGTACTCTCAGGATTTAAGTAACCGTAAAACATACCTCATAAGATTCAATGGAACCATGCAGTTTTTGTACTCTCAGGATTTAAGTAACCGTAAAACAATATTAAAGTGAGGGCTAACCTGGACAGAGTTTTTGTACTCTCAGGATTTAAGTAACCGTAAAACAATCACGCAAGCACAGAAAGAGGGGCTAGCGTTTTTGTACTCTCAGGATTTAAGTAACCGTAAAACATGTTTTCCTTGATTTCCTTCTCGGTATCAGTTTTTGTACTCTCAGGATTTAAGTAACCGTAAAACTCATTACTCATGACAAAGACCGTACTGTTAGTTTTTGTACTCTCAGGATTTAAGTAACCGTAAAACTAGGTTGGCAACAGGACGGACCTATCTCCGGGTTTTTGTACTCTCAGGATTTAAGTAACCGTAAAACGAACGCTCTTTGAGTTGCCAGTTCTGCCCGGTTTTTGTACTCTCAGGATTTAAGTAACCGTAAAACCTAAAAGGATAATGTTATTTTCCAAATTCGGTTTTTGTACTCTCAGGATTTAAGTAACCGTAAAACAAGAATCTATTGCAGACCATGCTACATTCTGTTTTTGTACTCTCAGGATTTAAGTAACCGTAAAACAACAAGTCATTGAACTTGTTCACCAACTCAGTTTTTGTACTCTCAGGATTTAAGTAACCGTAAAACAACTCAGGGGCAAGGTCTGGCATGTTATTCGTTTTTGTACTCTCAGGATTTAAGTAACCGTAAAACTGCTGCTTCCTAATTTGTAGCCTAAGCGTAGTTTTTGTACTCTCAGGATTTAAGTAACCGTAAAACCAAATTGTCCGGCAGTGGATAGATAGGCTAGTTTTTGTACTCTCAGGATTTAAGTAACCGTAAAACTGCTTTACGACTCATTTATCAAGATGACGCGTTTTTGTACTCTCAGGATTTAAGTAACCGTAATACTTCTTAATTTTCCTTCGATAAGAGACCGGTGATTTGTACCCTTGGGTCTAAAATGTAAATCTATTGTCGCTTTACATACTAAAAACAATAGTCTTCGTGCCCACTAGGTAGAAATAATACAAATTTTATAAGCGCAAAATAGAAATCCCTGGATTTATAAGTAAATCTAGGGGTTTTCCATTTTTTCTCCCCCTTCCACATTAATCCGGAAGTAAGATGATTTTATCTAGACAGCAATCCAAGGTATAATTAAATTAGATGAAAACGTTTTGATCTTACTTTAGGAGGGAGCCATGAATAAACGACAGATGCATATGTTGGATTATTTACTTAAGCAGACCGACTATGTGGCCAGTACCCAGATTGCCCAGCTCTATGGCGTATCGGCCAAGACAATTTATCATGATTTGGCTAAGCTTAATGAGGCTTTAGCACCGCATGGCTTAGTCATAGAAAAATCACCTCGTAATGGGGTGAAATTAGACTTAAGCCAAGCCGACGAGGCGAGGTTACGGAGCCTGATTAAGGACTGGCAGCAAGCTGCACAGTGGGAAGCTTATGGACCTGACGATCGTGAGCGACACTTGCTCAAGGCCCTATGTTTGGACTCGGAAGGAGTAGATTTAGAGGATCTAGCAGAACAACTTTATGTGTCTTCTGTAACTTTAAACCGCGACTTAAGTCGTTTGGGGCCTCGCTTCCAAGCTTGTGGGCTGACACTGGTTCGCCAATATGGCCGCCTGCAAGTTCAGGGACGGGAGTCAGCTATCCGTCAATGTCTACGAACTTATTTACAGGAATGGCTCTATCAGATGGGTGAGCCGATTCAGTACTTAGTGGTCTTTTTCCCAGCGGAAGATATTGCCCTCTGCCAGCAAGCCTTGAATCAGTTAAGTCAGACTTATCAGCATGATTTCACCGCAGATTATTATCTGCTACTCTTGCTAGAATGTTTGATTATACGAAGACGAGGCCAGTTAGGTCAGGTCCTTCAAGTTCGGGCAAAAGAATTGGTCCGCGACCTCAGCCACTTGGAAGTTTACTTTTTCGCTGGGGAGCTCCTGGAGGCAGTGACAGGCCAAGCACTAGTGCAACTGTCAGCGATCGAGATTGAATTTCTTGCCTATACCTTATTGGCTGTAGGTTTCAAGATCCAAAGCCCCGACTATGAACGGGAGTTACGTCAGCAGGTCCAGGCTCTGATTCAAAGGGTCTCAGACTTTCTCAATGTGGATTTAAGCCAGGATCAGCATCTACTAGCTATGTTAGCTAATCATATGTCTTCAATGATTTTCCGCTTACGACATCATATGTATGTTACCAATCCGGCCTTGGACGAAATTAGGAAGCAATACTTAACCTTATTTAATATCGTCTGGCTGGCTTTGCGGGATTTTGCTGAACACTATGATATGGAGGTGCCGGACGAGGAGTTGGCTTTCTTGGTCATACATTTTCAGATTGCCCTTGAGAAGGTCCAACGGCCTCTGACTATTGTGGTGGTTTGCCAACATGGTCTAGCTGCCTCTGAGCTGATTCTAGCCAAGTTACAGCGGATTTTCAGCCCCTCGGATCGCCTTCTCAATCTTAAATGGCAGGAGTTAGCTGATATGGATTGGCGTGGCGTGGATTTAGTTATTTCCTCTCTCGACTTAAAGGAGGATCTGCCAGTACCCGTCCAGCGAGTAAGTCCGATTATGACTCAAGAAGAGCTCGAGAAGATTCGCCATCACTACGACCAGTTAACCTCCGGCCATCATCAGATGGTCAAGGCGCTCAGACGCGAGCCTAGCTTCCATGTGGCCGGTTTAGCGGAACTGCTTCAGACGCCTGACCATGTTCAGTTGTCAGCCAACAACCAAGACCAGGCCTTAGAGCTAATCTTGGCGCAAGCCAGCCCCCAGAATTTGGCTAATCCGGCCTTTGTCCAATCGGTCTATGAACGAGAGCAAATGGGAGCTACTAGTGTTTACACAGGTGTGGCCTTGCCTCATAGCGATCCTAAAACCGTCACTCACTCCGAAATCATCCTAGTCTCGCTAGCCAAGCCGGTTAGTTGGGGGCAGAACCAAGTCAAACTCATCTTTCTAATTGCGGTAGCAGAAAGAGACATGAAGCTATTTAAGGAGAGTCTGGTTGCCCTCTACGCCCTAATTGAAGACCAAGAATTAATGAACCAACTCAGTCAATGCCAGGATGGAGCCAGCCTCAAGGCTCGTCTATTAGAGGAAGTGAATATCAATGTTAGATGAGAATATCATGCAGTTCCAAGTCAGTGGCCTCAAGACGAGAGAGGAGGTGTTAGCCTATCTAGGCCAAGTCATGGTGGATTGCGGTGTGGTTTATGAATCCTATCCAACAGCAGTCTTAGAACGAGAGAAGATTTTTCCAACGGGCCTCCAGTTTCAGGATTATGGGATTGCCATCCCGCATACGGATGTGGAGCACGTGAAGAAAGCACAGTTAGCCATCATGACCCTAGACCAACCGGTAGATTTCTACCAGATGGGGACTTCAGATGTAGTCGTACCTGTCCAGGTAGTTTTCATGCTCGCCCTTAAGGAAGCCCATCAGCAACTCACTTTACTGCAAGATCTGGTAGCCCTACTGCAGGATAGTCAAGCTATGGCAGCCATCTCTCAATTGCCTGATCAGCCTGAATCCCAGGGAGTTCTGCGTATGATGCTTGCTCAACACGGAATTTTATAGTCGTTTTTTCCCATTCAAAGGAGGAAGTAAGATGTTAGACTTGTTTAAAAGCTTCGTTGATTTAGGCGCTATTGTCGTCTTACCTATTTTGATTTTTATCTTTGGGGTTGCTTTGGGGACCAAACCTAAGAAAGCCCTAGTCTCTGGTATTATGGTCGGGATCGGTTTTGTAGGCTTGAACATGGTTGTGGACCTTTTGGGCGGGAGCTTAGGCCCTGCCGCGCAAGCTATGGTGGAACGTTTTGGCTTGAACTTGACTACGATTGACGTAGGCTGGCCAGCTGCCGCTGCTATTTCTTATGGGACCCTATTAGGGAGTTTATCCATTCCGATTGGGATTGGGATTAACTTGCTCTTGCTCTTCTTAGGCTTAACCAAGACCCTCATGGTGGATATGTGGAACTTCTGGCACGCCGCCTTCGTAGCTTCTTTAGTTTATGCTGTGACCCAAGATTTCTCACTTGGTCTCTATGCGACTGTCACTTACCTGGTTATGATTTACCTCTTGGGGGATATTATTGCACCAGCTATTAAGAAATTCTATGGTTTCCCAAATATTACCTTCCCACACGGGACTTCAGCGCCTGGCTTCTTAGTAGCTATCCCTCTCAACTGGCTTTTCGACCGGATTCCTGGTTTTAATAAGATTGAAGCCGATCCTGAAACTATCCAAAAACGCTTTGGGATTTTTGGGGAATCAACCGTATTAGGTTTAATCATCGGGATTATCATGGGGCTCTTGGCCGGCTATGAAGTAAAAGAAGTCCTGCAATTAGGCGTTAAGATGTCCGCAGTTATGGTTCTCATGCCTCGTATGGTTTCCTTGCTCATGGAAGGGTTGACGCCTATCTCTGAAGCAGCCAATGACTTTGTACAACGTCGCTTCCCAGGCCGAGAAGTCAATATTGGGATGGACTCTGCTCTATCAGTAGGGCACCCAGCAGTCCTATCATCCTCTCTCTTGTTAGTGCCAATTACTATTCTCTTAGCAGTTATCTTACCAGGTAACCAAACCTTACCATTTGGTGACTTAGCAACCATTCCATTCGTTGTCTGCTTGATGGCAGCCGTCTTCCGAGGCAATATTGTCCGGACGGTTGTAGGTGGGACCATTTATATGGCTAGTATCCTCTATGTGACTTCATGGGCTGCACCATTAGTTACCAAAGCTGCTCAATCTGCTAACTTCGACTTAGGTGGTAACACCAGTGTGACGGCGATGGCAGAAGGCGGGCTCTGGCCAACCTGGCTCTTTATTTTCGCAGGCAATCATATGCCTTGGGTTATCTTAACCCTAGTGCTTCTTGTGTCGCTAGCTGGTCTCTACTATGTCAATAAGGTACGTAAATCCTAGGGAGGAGTAAAAGCTATGAAAAAACTCTTAATTATGTGTGGCTCAGGTATTGCCACTTCTACGGTTGTTGCAGGTAAGGTCAAAGATTGGTTGAAAGCAAATGGTTATAGCGATTCTGTCCAAGTCTTCCAATCCAAGGTGGCCGAAGAGGTTAACCGAATTGATGACTATGATGTGGTGATTTCGACGACAGTGGTACCAGATTCTATCAAGGACAAGGTGATTATGGGCCTGCCACTCTTAACCGGCATGGGCTTGGATGCCCTTTGGTCAGACCTCAAGTCTCAGTTGGAGGCTTAATCAGGAAAATCCTTATGGACCTTAAGGAGGGAACTTTATGACGGTTGATTTCAAAGGCAAGTTCTTTATCTTTAATCCTAAATCCTATCTCTACGGTGAGAACTTAATGGAAATGGCGCGGGTAGCCGATCAGTTGGCCTTAGATTACCCAGACATTACGGTGGTTTTGACCTGTCCCTATGCAGATCTCTATCTCGTGGCCTCCCAGACTCAACACTTAATTGTTTGTGCCCAGCATCTGGATGGCATTGAGCCGGGCAGAGGCATGGGAGCTGTCTTACCAGACTCGCTCTATGCAGCAGGCGCTCGTGCCAGCTTCCTCAATCATGCAGAACATCCATTAACCTCCGCCCAGTTGGTAGCCTCGGTTAAGCGAGCCCACGACTTGGGAATGGCGACCATTGTTTGTGCGGACTCTTTAGCCGAAGCACGAGCCTTGAGTCTTTTAGAACCGACGATTATGCTTTGCGAGCCAACCGAGCTGATTGGCACCGGCCAAACCAGTGATGACGATTATATGGCGATGACCAATCAAGCAGTGAAAGCTCTCAGCCCCCGTACTTTGATCATGCAGGGCGCGGGCATTATGACGCCTGAGGATGTCTACCGGGCGATTCGCTCCGGTGCCGATGGGACAGGATGTACCAGTGGCATTGTGAAAGCTCCTAATCCAGCCCAAATGCTTAAAGACATGGTGGCTGCAGTCGATCGAGCCATGAAGGAGGGCTAGCTGATGGCAGTTTATAATCAGGAATTTAAGGTGGCTAGTCAAGCTGGACAAGTCTCCTATGTGGATATTACGGAGACAGTCAAGAATGCTGTAGCAACCAGTGGTGTTCAATCTGGTATTGTCACCATAGTTACGGCTCACACAACCTGTGCCATTCTCTATGAGGAATACACACATGACGTAGACGAGCATGGTAATGAGTGGTTACATCTGGACCTTAATGATGCGTTAGAGAAGATTCTGCCGCCTCATATTAGCGCTCAAACTTATCGCTATCCAGGGCCACTACATTATGCAGAAGTGGAATCCTGGCCGGATGTTGATGACTGGTTGCCGGGTGGTGATCGTAGCCTACTATGGAATGGCGATGCCCATCTCAAAGCAACCATCATTGGCGCCAGCGAGACCTTTGCAGTCGTGGATGGCCAAGTGGCGGTTGGACGCACAGGCTATTTCTATCTGGTAGATTTTGACCAAACTCGAGAACGAGTACGTAAGTATCGTGTTGTTGTAATTGGAGAATAGGAAAACTATCGCATAAAAAAAGAGACTGGATTTGTTAACCTCCAGTCTCTTTTTTGATTTCTAAATCTAATTTTCTTCAGCTGCCCACTCTTGATCGACCACAAAAACCTGTTCTTGCTTGAATTCAGGAGCCCGCTCAGCTACTTGCTGGTAGAGTGTTTCGTCGAAGTCTAGTCCCAGCAAGCCTGAAGGAGTGTAGAGGTAGAATAATTTGTCTCCTTCAGGGTTAAGTCCGAAGTAGAGGTCGACCAGGTCATTAGGTAGGCTGTCGGTTTGTTTTAAGACCTGCTTGACTATCTCCATGATACGGTCATCATAGCCGGCAGTAAAGATAGCTACCTTTTCCATGAAGTCCAAGGGATTGGTCACTAGGCGGACTTGATAGTCGGCATATTCAGGGCCGTAAGAAGCGACCATGTCGGGCAACTGCTTGAGGAGTTGATCGGCTTCCTCTTCATTTGGCTGATAGTGTATTCTGACCTTGCCAACGCGGTCTTCGTAGAGGGTAGGGTAGAGAATACGCTCCTGCTTTTGACACTTGTGGCAGGTAAAGGTCGCCCAATCGCCAGAGATAATGCGGTCACGTAGAGGGGGCTCCATATCGCCAGTCACAAGCAAGAGAACTTCGAAGTCTTGAACATGCTGGCAATGAGGGCAGGGCATTTGGACAGTATCACGAACAATCATAAGGACAACTCCTTCGAATTTAGTTTAGCAAGATTTCTTTACCCTACTAGTTTACACCTGAATGATGGGGCTTACAAGTATCGAATTTACTAGAATAATAGGGGAATTCAGCAACTTTGTTGTAAACGCTGTCTTTTGGGGCTATAATAGATGTGCAATCGACATTATTTTAGGAGGACACAAAATGAAGTTATCATCTATCAACCCAGGAGGTGGGCGCGCATGACCCAGACTTTGGCTCAAATTATGGAACGGACGCAATGGTTCCGTCAGGCGCGTTTTGGTATGTTTCTACACTGGGGGCTTTACAGCATTCCCGCTCGAGGTGAGTGGGTACTTAGCCATGACCCGGGAATCGTCGAAAGATACCCTAGCTATCTAGACTGCTTCAATCCCGAGGGTTACCAGCCCCAGGAATGGGCACGCCAAGCCAAGGCGGCAGGTATGCAGTATATGATTCTGACGGCTAAGCACCACGACGGTTTCTGCCTCTTTGATAGTCAGTGGACGGACTACAAGGCGACTAATACCCCGTGTGGCCGTGACTTGGTAGGGGAATTTGTCGAGGTTGCGCGTGCTGAAGGCCTCAAGGTTGGCCTCTATTACAGCCTCTTAGACTGGCACCACCCTGACTATCCACATGCCGGCGACCCTTATCATCCCCGCAAGCACCAAGCAGCTGATCCAGGTCAAGATTTCAATCGTTATGTCGATTATATGCACCGTCAGGTCGAAGAATTAGTGACCCAGTATGGTCGATTGGATATTCTCTGGTTTGACTTCTCTTATGGTCAAATGTGTGGACAGGCTTGGCGGGCCCAAGAATTGATTGAGCTTGTTCGGGGGCATCAGCCTTGGATTTTGATTGATAATCGTCTGGAGACATCTGGCGAGGGCTTTGGCAGTATTACAACTGAGACCATTAGCAACTATGCTGGGGACTTTGTCAGTCCTGAGCAAGTGGTACCACATGAGGGCATCCGCAACGAAGCCGGAAACTTTGTCCCTTGGGAACTCTGCTTGACCATGAATAATAACTGGGCCTATCACGCTAGAGATCATCACTATAAATCATCGACGACACTCATTCATAAGTTAGTAGAGTGCGTGGCCAAGGAGGGCAACATGCTCCTCAACATCGGGCCAACCGCTCAAGGTCGCTTCCCAGCCGAAAGTCAGGCCATTCTGCGTGATTTTTCTGACTGGATGGATTTACACTCGGAAAGTATCTATGGTTGCGGCTATGCAGACTTACCAAAACCTGACTGGGGCTACTATACGCGCAAAGGGCAGACCATCTATGCCCATCTCTTCGAGCAGCCGATTGGGCCCCTTTATTTGCCGGGGATTGACCGCGATCAAATCAAGCGGATTTCTTGGTTGAATGATGGCTCAGAGCTCCAGGTTTCGGACAGTTGGAATATCAAGGCCTTTCCAGGCTTGACCTTCGTCCAAATGGGGGAAGTAGAGCACTATACTTATCTCCTACCTAACCAGATTGATGCCGTGCTGAAGATTGAATTGAAGGATTAAAAGGACATAGAGGCTAGGTCAAACTGGCCTCTTTTTTATACGCATATCACTAGCACTGAGGGGATCTTTTGCGTATACTAGACAGTGGAGATGAGACTAGAGAAAAATTCCAGAGGGTCTTAGATAGCGTGTGATTTGAAGATAGGGAAGTAGGCGAGTGTGTGATAGTAAGAGCGCAGGAAATGAGCCAGAATGCTAATGGCTTAAGATTTTCAATCTTGGCGTCTGGTAGTAGCGGCAATGTCACCTATGTGGAGTCAGACCGCCAACGACTCTTGGTCGATGCGGGTTTGAGTGGCAAGAAAATAGAATCTTTGATGGCCCAGATTGACCGCAGTGTGGCCGATGTGGATGCTATTTTGGTGACGCATGAACATAAGGACCATATTCATGGGGTAGGGGTTTTATCCCGCAAATATAATTTGCCAGTTTATGCTAATAAGGCCACCTGGCAAGCCATGGATGGGATGCTGGGGGCTATTGACCCTGACAACCGTCGCGAGTTAGAACCGGATCAGTTGGTGACCTTCGGGGACTTGGATGTCTTAACCTATCAAGTTAGCCATGATGCGGCCATGCCTCAATTCTATGCCTTCCAACAGGGAGACAAGCAGTTCGTCATGTTGACGGACTCAGGTTATGTCAGCGAACGACTTCGTAGCCTTTTGCGGAATGCTAACGCCTATTTGATTGAATCTAACCACGAGATTGAGATGTTGCGCTATGGTGCCTATCCTTGGTCGCTTAAGCAACGGATTCTGGGCGACAAGGGCCATTTGTCTAATGAAGATGGCGCCCTGGCCATGGTGGATATGTTAGGGGCTAGCACCCAAGATATTTATCTGGGCCACTTGAGTAAGGAAAATAACACTAAGGAATTAGCCCTTTCTACCTGTACGGGTATTCTAGAACAACATGATATTGAAGTTGGTCGCCGACTCAAGGTTCATATGACCGATCCAGAACTAGCGACGCCACTTAAGTATCTTTAATCATTTGAATTCAGACCCGCCTTTTGGCGGGTTTTTGTCTTTTTTAACAGTAGATAAGAACAAGTCTTCTCTAGTCAAGAGGGTAGCTTACAACAGCCATAATTTCTGATAATTTATCTATAGTTTTGAGATAGTTATTATGTAAGCGCAGTCATATAATGGGGGTAAAGCAAGACCAAATATGAAAGGAGTTAGAAGTATGAGCAAGACAAGTGTTTCCCCCCATTGGCAGATGAAGGCAGCCCTAGCCTCTTCCCTGGCCATTGGATTGTTGTTGGCCGGAGCCCCTCATGTAGCGGCGGAAGAAGTGGTGACTTCAGATTCAGAGGCCTCCTTAGACCAGGCCAGCCCCAAAGCTGAGGTCAGCCAGGCAGCCGCGTCCCCTAGTGACAGTTCCAGCCTAAGTGAAGAGCCGGCCTCCAACTCTACTGGCAGTGAGTCAGATCAGACCAGTCAAGCGGGGGCAGAAAGCAATCAAGCAAGCGCTAATCCTGCTCCGGCTCAAGAAGTGCCCGACACACCGCAAAAGCAAGGCGGAGAGGTCAAGCCAAAGGAAGTGAAGTTCCAAAACTGGCAAGAGCTCCTAGATTGGCAACCGGGAGCGCGACAAGATGATGAGATTAACCGGGCCAGTGTCCCCTTAGCTTCACGTTATCAAGGACATGTAGTCAATCCAACGGCTAACCCAGACGCCAAGGTCCAAGCCCTATCGAATATGAACGCTAAGGCAGAAGATCATGCTTCGGTTGGGGGCGAGGAGTTTAAGACCTATGCTTTCGACCACTGGCAATACCTAGATTCCATGGTCTTCTGGGATGGTTTAGTGCCAAGCCCTGATGTCATTGATGCTGGCCACCGTAATGGGGTGCCGGTCTATGGGACCCTCTTCTTCAATTGGTCCACGAGTCGTGCCGACCGCAAACGTTTCTTGGAGTTCTTGCAAGAAGACCAAGAAGGCTCTAACACCTTCCCGCTCGCCCGCAAGCTGGTTGACGTAGCCAAATACTATGGCTATGATGGCTACTTTATTAACCAAGAAACCACCGGCCATGGCCTCTACGGCAAGGGTGAGAAGATGCGGCAGTTCATGCTCTATGCTAAACAATATGCTGCCGAGCAAAAAGTGAACCTCAAATTTTCTTGGTATGATGCCTTTGATATTAACGGCCAACGTAATCACCAAAATGCCTTAACAGAAGCGAACCGCGATTATATGAAGGCAGAAAAACCACAAGGTCCTGTTCCAGTGGACGAATTCTTCGCCAACTTCAACTGGGGTAAGGCATCAGTGGATGAATCGGTCGATAGCGCCAAGGCGGTCAATCGTTCCCAGTATGATGTCTACATGGGCTTTGAATTACAGAAGAACTCTTATAAGACACAGGTGCCATTCTGGGACTTGCTAGATGACCAAGGCAAGCTTCGGACTTCCTTGGGGCTCTTTGCACCGGATTCCATCCTTGGGATTGGGACCACTGGGGAAAGTTACCACCGGGAAGAAAATAATTTTTGGACGGGCTTGCAGCAAGACCCAACCAAGCCAAAACCAGAAGATAGTACCTGGTATGGTTTATCTGGCTATATCGCGGATAAAACAGCCATTCTAGGCGACCAATTCCACACCAGCTTCAATACGGGTCACGGTAAACGCTGGTATGTAGATGGCCAAGTCTCCAAAGACTCTGAATGGAACTACCGGTCGGTGTCTGGTATTTTGCCAACCTGGCGTTGGTGGATTCGCTCTAAGAATGGGGAAGCTGGCCTAAAGGGTGACTATGACTTTGAAGATGCCTATAACGGCGGAAACTCGCTTCAATTCTCAGGTCATTTAGGTGCTAAGAACCCAGAAGAAGCCATGCTTTATGCCACCAAATTAGCTGTGGGTGAGACTACGCAGCTGAAGCTAGCACACAAAGGTGGTCTAGGAAGTCGTGTCCGGGTCGGCTTAGCCACCCAGGCCAACTATAGTGCAGATAGCTTCCATTACTTTGATTTGACCCCGGGTAAAGACTGGCACCAAGATACTTTGGACTTATCTAGCTTGAAAGGTAAGACCATCTATGCCATTAAGTTTGCCTTTGAAAGTGAGACAGATCAGGCTGCATATCGCTTCAACCTAGGTCAAATCGACCTCTTAAAGACGGCAACAGCCCCTGTGGCCCCAAGCCAAGTCCAAGTAGTGTCTAAACAACTCAGCTCTAGCCGTCAGGCCCAAGCCCATCTAGCCTTTACCCCAAGTGCCAATGCGGATTACTATGAAGTCTATCAAGAAGTCGCACCTAATAAATGGCAATTACTGACAGGTTCATCTAACCACCATATTTATTTGGCTAAGGTTAGTCGGCCACAGGATGCCAGTGGGACGACCCAACGGCTAAAAGTAGTAGCTGTTGGCAAGAATGGCTTGCGATCTGAAGCTGGCTATGCGACTTTTGACTGGCAAATGACTACGTCTGATACGACCCAACCACAAGAGCAGGCACCTAATATTGTGCCAGGAGCTACTGTGACCTTTGCCTCCGGACCTAGCGATGGTTCTGAGCCAGCTGACGCCATGTTGAACGGAACCATTACCTCTAATGCCGACAAATGGTGTATTCTAGATCCTCAAGGCCATGTCGACATTAAACTCAGCCAAGTCAGAACGGTCCGCCGTTGGGTGGTTGAACATGCTGGGGCTGGCGGTGAGTCCGTCAATGACGGTCTCATGAATACCCGCGACTTTGACCTCTATTACAAGGATATGACCACCGGGGAATGGCTACTAGCTAAATCAATTCGTGGAAACCGCGCGCATGTAACGGATGTGGACCTGGATCGCCCAATCACCGCTCAAGAATGGCGTTTGGATGTGGTAACTTCCCATAACGGGACGCCATGGGGAGCGATTCGTATCTATAACTGGAAGATGTATGAGCAAGCCGCTTCCAAAGAATCTACCAACCTGCCAATGACTAATGTGGCAGCTCAATCTTTGGGGAATGGCTATGTCCAAGTTGGTTTGAACAAGGTACCTGCCAAGGCCACAGTGAGACTTTATGCTGACCGGGAAGCGACTCAGCTACTAGGGGAAGTAAAGGCTGACCAAGCGGGAGACTACAGTTTCCAACCAGTTCGTTTAGCAGAAGGCAGTCATTTGCTCTACTATAAGACCTGGGAAGAAGGCAAGGAAGCTAGCAACCTATCCGCAGTTTTGGTAGATGCCACTAGTGCTCACCAAAAGATTCAGCAAGTCAGCTTGGAACAAGGTTTAGAGCAAACGGTCTATCATATCAAGGATGGCTTGAATCTGGCGGGTGCTAAGCTGCGGGTTCGTTTAGAAGGAGCCAAGGAAGACCAACTCATTAACCTAACTCACCCAGGTGTGACAGTCAGCGGTTATGATGCGACTAAGCTGGGTGCTCAAGATCTAACTGTCAGCTACCTGGGCCAAACCTTGGCTCAAACACTGAGAGTCTATGTGGCTAAGGCCGACTCGAACGATGACAGTAAGGAAATTACCCATCTGGCTATTACGACTCTACCAAATCAACATTATCGTCCAGGCCAAGCCTTAGATTTATCCAAGGGCAGATTCCAAGTAGTATATTCAGACCAAAGTCACCACACCCATACCTTCCAAGATCCAGGTGTTACAGTCTCTGGTTATGAACCTCAACGATTAGGTGAGCAGACCGTAACACTCCACTATCAAGATTTTGCCGTGGACTTCTCTGTATGGGTAGAAAAAGAAGAAGCTAACTTCGAATATCTCAACCAGAAATTAGCTGAAGTTGAGCGCCTTCTTCCACATTATCGCTATCAATTTGCGGCCCCAGAAGAACAGGCTGCCCTTAAGGATAGTGTCAGCAAGGCTCAGGACTTAGTCAAGGCAGCGCAGACTGCTGAGCAAGCTCAGGTAGATGCGGCGCTGGCTAATTTGAATAAGGCCCTAGGCAAGCTATCAGGTCAGAAAGCGCGCGACGAGGCGCGCCTGGTTCTAGGGGCAGTGGCTTCATTAGGGCAAGACTGGGCTGAACACCTACATGATCCTGAATTAAAGGACAAATTAAGTAAACAAGTCAGTCAGGCACGGAGCTTGATGGACCAAGACTTGGTAAGTCCGGCAGACTTTGCGACAGCTAAGGCGCAACTTGAAGCAAGCATCTTAGCTGCTAAGAAAGTGACGCCAACCGTCTTGCATGACCCAAGTCACGATGTGACCGTGGCCTTCTCGGGGCTAGAGCCAAGTCGTATTACGGGTCTCAAGGTCGGTAAGCTAGGGCCAGAAGACCTGGCGGAAGCCGAAAAACAAGCTTTGGCAGGACGGCAGGCCCTTGTCTACGATATTGAAGGCCAAGACGCTCAGGGTCAAGATGTGGATACGCAATACCCAGCTAAGGTCAGTCTACCATCGCCTCAAAATCAAACAGTAGAGCAAGTGCTCTTCTTGCCTGAGGACGGGCCAGCCCAAAGCTTGCCTTTCCAAGTTCAAGATGGTCGAGTTGTCTTTGAAGGGCCACACTTTACCCACTACGCCTTAGTCTTCGCTAAGGCAGAACAAAGCCAAGAACCGAGTCAACCAGGACAAAGTAAACCGGTTGGGACAGAACAAGAAGTAACCCAACCTAGACCTGCTGGTGACAAGGTGTTAGCAGCAGCTAGCCATGAGGACCGCCTGCCCGAGACGGGTGAGAGCCCATCTGGCTTTGTCCTAGGTGGACTAGTCCTGTCCTTCTTAGGAATCTTAGGTCTTCGTCCTAAACGTGAAAGAGAGTAAGAAGGCAAAACTGCCCCTTAGGGGCAGTTTTTTGTGGGGAATTGATCACAAGTTTGGGGTGCGTGGGTTCCTGACCAAGGGACTTGTGCTATAATAGAAATGAAGGAAGCGCATCCAGGAGTCTCAATCTGGTCATGCGCTGAAGGGGGATAGCCATGTTAATCAGTAATTTTTTTGAAGACCTGAGTCTTCAGTCTGTGGGCCAAATGCCGCAGGCGGCCTACTTCATTCCCTATGGGGATTTAGAAGAGGCCAAGCAAGCCAAGCGACGGCAGGAGTCGTCTCGTTTCGTGGACTTGAATGGGGACTGGGATTTCCATTATTTTGATAATGTCCGCTTGATTGAATCGCCCTATTGGTTGACAACTCACCAAGAGGACATAGATTGGACTACGATGCCAGTGCCCAGTTGTTGGCAGTACCAGGGATACGATCACTTTCAATATACCAATACGGAATACCCTATTCCATTTAATCCACCGTATGTGCCCTATGCCAACCCTGCCGGGCTTTATAAACGAAGCTTTGAGATTAGGGATTTGGCAGACCTACCTGGGACAGAACTGGTTCTAGAAGGAGTAGACTCAGCAGCCTATGTCTGGGTCAATGATCATTTTGTCGGTTATGGGCAAATTTCGCACAGCCTGCAAGTTTATGATCTAACCCCTTATATCAAAGAGGGACAGAACCAGCTAGCAGTGTTAGTTCTCAAATGGTGTGACGGGACTTATTTAGAAGACCAGGACAAATTCCGGATGAGTGGCATTTTCCGCGATGTCTATCTGAGACGGCGATCTGCTCAGGGACTGGTTGATTTCCATCTTCGTCCCCAAGTGGCAGCAGATGGCCAGTCGGCCCAGCTGGAATGGTCTTGGTCCCTTAACCAGACAGGGGGGAGCTGGTCCTATCGCTTGGAAGATGCGGAGGGGCAGCTAGTCTTGGAGGAGACCAATCTTCCACTGGATTCTAGCCAGCAGACCGTGACCTTGTCCCTTGAAGAGCCTCATCTCTGGTCGGCTGAAAAACCATACCTATACATGCTCTATTGGTCGGTGGCAGGCGAGACCTATAAACAAGCCATTGGTCTGCGTCAGTTAGCTATCGACGAAGACGGCCTTTACTGTAACCATCAGGCTATCCGACTCATAGGGGTTAACCACCACGATTCTTGGCCGGATACGGGAGCGACTGTGACCTTGGAACGCCAAGTGCAAGACTTGATGCTCATGAAACATCACAACTTCAATGCTATTCGGACGGCTCACTATCCAAAGTCACCAGAATTCTATGAACTCTGCGACCGCTTGGGCTTTTATGTAATCAGTGAGGCCGACATAGAGTGTCACGGGGTGGTAGACCTATACGGCCGTGGCTATAGCCGCAACTTTAACCAGATAGCGGAGGATCCTGAGTGGCAAGAGGCTCTAGTAAGCCGTATGGCGGCCAATATCTTGCCATTGCGGAACTTTTCCTCCATTATCATGTGGTCGGCGGGTAATGAATCAGGTTTTGGCGTCAACTTCGAAGTCCTGCTGGCTCAAGCCAAGTCCTGGGATCCGACGAGGATTCTGCATTATGAAGGGTATTATTTCCGCGACCCAGCTAAGGCGCACAATAAGCAGCATGTGGAAGTCTACAGCCGTATGTATCCGTCTATTGAAGAAATCGAGACTCTCTACTTCAGCGAGGGGGGCCAATATGCACCACTTGATCGGCCACTCATGCTCTGCGAGTATGCCCATGCCATGGGCAATGGACCGGGTGGTCTGGAAGATTATTATGACTGCCTGCAGCGTCATCCTCAATTAATTGGCCTCTTCGTCTGGGAATGGTGTGACCATGCCATCGCGGTGCCACAAGCGGGGCAGGCAGAACCTGCCTACCGTTACGGGGGGGACTTTGGCGACTATCCACACTTCGGTAATTTCTGTATGGATGGCTTGGTCTATCCGGATCGAACCTTGCATACGGGTCTCTTAGAGCACAAACAGGTCTTCCGGCCAGTTCGTCTAGTAAACTTTGAGCAAGAAGCCCGTCGAGCTTGCTTCCGTAATGACTATGCCTTCTTGAATTTGGCAGATGCCCTCTACTTACGAGTGGAAGCCTATAATCAGGAGGGCTTGCTCTTAACGAGTCAAGACTGTGCAACTTGGCAGGCTGAGCCAGGTCAAACTACTTGGGTCGACTTAGCTTGTTGCGGGGACCTAGCGAGTGTGGCCAGCATACGCTTTGTCTATTTGGGTTTGGAAAATGAAGAGGAATATGGCTTCGACCAGGTAAGCTTGGCAGCCTATCAAGTCCCTAGCCTGAGTCAAGCGCCACAAGTTGTCAGTGCTCAAGAAAATCTGACCAGCTATCAATTGACCTGGGGCGACCTAGTCTTGACCTTTGATAAGGGCAGTTTAGCCCCAAGTCAAATCAGCTATGCCGGTCAAGAACTTCTCAAGCAAGCCGCCTTCTGGCAAATTTGGCGGGCGCCGACAGATAATGATCGCCATGTTCGTAAGGAATGGGAGGCGGCCAATTATCATCACAGTCAGCTTTGGATTCAAGACAGTCGCCTAGAAGTTCAAGCAGATGGCGTCAGCCTACATTTCTCAGGCGCTATGACGGCGCTAGCGCGGCAGAATCCATTGAGCCTAACAGGGTCTTGGAAACTGGCTAAGGATGGCCAGTTAAGTTTGGAAGTCCAAGCCAACTTGGATAGCCAAATGCCTTTCTTGCCACGCTTTGGCCTTTGCTTGCCATTGGTGGATGCCCAGACGGTTCATTATCTAGGACAGGGTCCTTTTGAAAATTATGCTGACAAGCAGGCTGCTAGCTACCGGGCCCAATTCAGTTTGGATGCTGGAGATTTCTATGAGCCGTATATTAAGCCACAAGAAAATGGCAACCGCAGCCAGGTGTCATGGCTCGAAGTTGTCCAGGCGCCGGTTCTCTGGCAGATTCAAGACCAGACCCCAGCGAGTTTGGGGCTTAACTTCAGTCTATCGCCTTATAGTGCGCATACCTTGAGCCGGACTAGCCACCGCGATCAATTGCCAGAGCCATCAGGCTATTATCTCAACCTGGATCTAGCTCAAAGTGGTCTAGGGACCAATTCTTGTGGTCCTGCCTTACCAGAGGCCTATCGCATCACAGGACCTAACTTGTCCTGTCGCTGGACCATGGCCTGGCGGCCCTTGGACAACTAAGCATCAAACAAGAAATCCAGGGCTATTAGCCCTGGATTTTATAAAAAAAGGCTAAGTTGAAAACTTAGCCTTTTATGTTTATTCAAAGTCTTTGACCATAGCTTTGTAGAAATCATGGTTGTAAATAACGAAAAGGTCATATTGTGGTTTATCAGGCTTTTTCTCGTCCTGACCGAGGCGGTGGCCACTTAGGATAAGGCCGAAATCCTTAGTCTCGACAAAGACCTTATCGACAGGTGAGGGTTCCCGATTAAGCAGGCGCTCCATTTGGGCTTCAGGTTTGACTCCTAGGCCTGCCATGCGTTGGCGGATGGTGTCGGCATCTAGCTTGGCCATAGCAAAGGCTAGCACCTTGTTATCGGGAGTTGATAGGAGCACTGCTTCAGGACCGAAGCGATGGATGGTGTACTTGAAGTCGCTATTAGCTAGTTGAGTTTCCTTGCTATCCGTTACTTCCCATTTGAAGAGTTGAGCGAGATTGTCAAGAGTCTTCTTAGCATCCTTGATGTCTAAGGCTTCCTTCAGTTTAGGAGTCAACTCGTTGCTAGCAGCTTCTAGGCTTTCGTAAGAAGTTTGACTTGAGCCAGACTGGCTAGACTCAGATGACGATTGGGCCAGTACGGGGCTAGTCGTTAAGACCAGACCAGCCGCTAATAGGCTAAGTTTCTTGAATAGAGACATATACTTCCTCCCTGACTTACTTGTCTGAGATGGCATCTTCAAAACGAAGACTTGGTTTGACTTGCATCAGATAGCGGAAGAGTTCAATGAGATTGTCGTATTTTTGCTGACTGACAGTCCCCATATCTAAAGAATGCATTTCCTGCTCACCTTCTCTCATGTAGAGGAAGAAGAGGTGGTTGGATGAGACATGTGGGCCGTCTTTCATGCGTTCAATCTTTACACCGATTAGGCTTAACTCTTCGATTTGGTAGTCAATGAAGCCGTTTTTGATATAGAAGAGGGTATCGCGGTAGACATAGAATTGGTTGAGTGGGTCCACAAAGCTAGCTTGCTCCGTCAGCAAGGAGAGGTTGTCACGCAATTCAGGGTAGCGTTGGTAGGTCGCTTCGTAGCGTGCCTTGGTTTCCCGTCTGATTTTGAAAGCAAGGAAAATGAAGCTGATGCCCATAGGGATAAAGAGTAGGCCAAAGATACTAGATATGATAATGCCGACCTGATCCTGTTTATTGATTGCACTCGGGATATTGAGAACAGCCCAAAGACCCATGAGGGTGCAGAAAATCCCGAATGGTAAGGCTGTGAACATCGCATGATTATTATTCTGTTTCATTGAAAACCTCCTAAGATAGTCTTTGCCTTATTATAGCATAAGACAAGGTTTCTTGTCTTTGATTGCCAATCAAAAAAGAGGCTGAGACAAGTGTCTCAGCCTTTAGCCTTTGGCTCCGAAGAGCTAGGAGAAGTCTTGTGAAAAGGTACAATCTGATCTTGCCCCGGGTACTTAATCCAGGCGGGGGCTTCGTATACAATAGAACCTGCAGGCACATCTTGCTTGATGACGACATTACAGCCGATTTTGGCTCCTTGGCCGATTGTGACATTGCCCAGAATCTTGGTGCCCGCTCCTATCAGGACATGGTCTTCAACCGTGGGGTGGCGTTTGACGGGGTCTAACTTGGTCCCGCCCAGGGTCACACCCTGATAGAGGGTGACATCCTTGCCAACTATGGCCGTCTCACCAATGACGATGCCCATGCCATGGTCCATAAAGAGGCCAGGACCAATTTGGGCACCGGGATGAATTTCAATGCCGGTCACGCGACGGGCGCGTTTGGCTAGAAGTCTAGCTAGGAGTGGATGGCCCTTGCTATAGAGCGCATGGGCAATGTAGTGGTAGTTAAGAGCCTTAATATGTGGATAGGTCCAGAAGACCATCCAAGGCGACTTGGCAGCTGGGTCAAGGGCCATGACGCGTTGAATATTATAAGAAAGTCGTTGCCAGAAAGACATTAAACTTGGACGTAGTTCCCACCTTCAAAGTCCAAGACGGAGAGGTATTTCTCTACGCCATCAGGTAAGATGGTCACAATTTTTTTGTCAGGATATTGGGCAGCTAATTTCTTAGCCCCGGCCAAGGCTGCACCAGACGAAATACCGACCCCAATACCAGTCGTCCGGATAAAGTCTTTGGCTTCAGCGAAGGCTTCGTCATTGCTGATGGTTAGGACTTGGTTGGCTAATTCAGGTTTGAAGTTACCTGGCAGGAAGCCAGTCCCAATTCCTTGAATCTTATGGGCGCCAGCCCGGCCTTGGCTGATAACAGGTGAATCTTCTGGTTCTAAGGCCACTGCTAAGACGCCAGGTTTGTGTTCATTCAAGTATTCCACAACCCCAGTGAAGGTGCCGCCAGTCCCAATCCCTGCGACGAAGATATCAAGGTCTGGCACTTGTTCTAGGATTTCCTTACCTGTAGTTTGGTGGTGGTAAGCTGGGTTAGCTGGGTTATCGAATTGGCTCAAAATAATAGCGTTTGGATAGCGGCTCTTGATTTCTTCCGCCTTAGCGATGGCCGCCTTCATGCCGCCTTCTTTTGGAGTCAAGACGAGTTGCGCCCCGTAGGCCTTGATAAGTTGGCGACGCTCCACACTAAAGCTTTCAGGCATGATGACAACTGCCTTGAGACCCAAGACAGAGGCCAGAAGGGCGACTGCAATCCCAGTGTTACCAGAACTTGGCTCAACAAAGATGGTTTCAGGCGTTACTGCACCTGCTGCTTGAGCTGCTTGAATCATACCCAGAACGGCACGATCTTTGACGCTGCCACCCAAGTTGTACTTCTCGAGTTTGACATAGATATTGCTATTGTCTAATTGATAGACAGGGGTATTGCCGATAAATTCTAATGAGGTTTGGGACATATAGTTCAACTCCTTCATATTTGGCTGTCATCAGCCGACTTATTGTTGATTAGTATAACACAGTTTGGTATGTCTGGCGCGGGTTTAGGGCTATTTTGGCTATCTTAATTTCATATAACCAGCTATAGTTTTTGACTTGAAAGGTGAGTTTAGTCTCAGGATTTGTTATAATGGGAGTTGAGATTTAGAAGATGGAGGTTGGGCATGTGACGGCGCTAGATACGTTGATTAAAGGCTTAAATTCAAAACAAAGAGAGGCGGTTCTGACCACGGAAGGGCCTGTCCTGATTGCAGCCGGAGCAGGCAGTGGTAAGACGCGGGTCTTAACTCATCGCATCGCCTACCTGATTCAGGAGCGCCAAGTTAATCCTTGGAATATCCTGGCCATTACCTTCACCAATAAAGCAGCAGCCGAGATGAGAGAACGGGTCCAACGTCTAGTGGGGGAAGAGGCTTCTTCTATTTGGGTGGCTACCTTCCACGCCATGTGCGCCCGTATTCTGCGTCGGGAAATCGAGACGCTGGGCTATGCCAAGAACTTTACCATTATTGACCAGGGTGAGCAGCAGACTCTGATGAAACAAGTCTTGCGGGACTTGAACTTGGACAGTGACCAGTATAACTATAAGGACTTGCTCTGGGTCATTGATGCGGCTAAGAACCAAGGTTACCTACCGGATGATTTCCTAGCTTCTGATAGTGGCTATATTCATGAAATTCATGCCAATATCTACCGTAATTATCAGAAGCGACTCAAGGCCGCCAATGCTCTGGACTTTAACGACCTGATTTTGCTGACTGTGCGACTACTGGAACAGAATCCGACCATCCGCCAGTTCTATCAGCAGAAATTCCAATATATCCATGTAGATGAGTATCAAGATACCAACCACAGCCAATACCGTTTGGTTCAACTCCTAGCGGGTTTGCTTAAAAATATCTGCGTAGTAGGGGATGCCGACCAATCTATCTATGGTTGGCGGGGGGCCAACATGGCTAATATCCTTAACTTCGAGCAGGACTACCCTCAAGCTAAGGTAATCTTGCTAGAACAGAATTACCGTTCAACTCAAACTATTCTTAAGGCCGCTAACAGTGTGATTGAAAATAACCTCCAGCGTAAGGATAAGCAACTCTGGAGTGACGGCCAAGTAGGGGAGAAGATTCAAATCTACTCTGCGGACAGTGACTTGGAAGAAACAGATTTTGTGACGCGGACTATCCGGCATTTGCGGGACCAAGAAGGCGCCAACTATAGCCAAGTAGCCGTGCTCTATCGGACTCAGGCCCAATCACGGGGGCTAGAAGAAGCCCTCTTGCGGTCCAATATGCCCTACAAGGTAGTGGGGGGACTTAAGTTCTATGCCCGCAAGGAAATTCAAGACACTTTGGCTTATCTGCGACTCTTGGACAACCCACATGACAACCTCAGTCTCAATCGAATCATTAATGTGCCTAAGCGGGGAATTGGGGCAACAACGGTGACCAAGTTGGCTGAATTTGCGGATTCCCTGGGAGTCTCCTGGTTTGAGGCCATTGGGCGCCTACATTTCTCTAATTTCTCAGCGAGCGTTCAGAAAAAACTGATGGACTTTGCTCACTTGATTGAGACCTTGCGCCAGCAAGTGCCTTTCTTACCACTCCGGGACTTAACGGAAGAAGTTTGGTATAAGACGGGTTACCTTAAGTCGCTTAAGGAAGAAGGGACGGTCGAGGCGGCCAACCGCTTGGAGAACTTGGAAGAATTTGCCTCAGTCGTCACCCAGTTTGACCAAACGGAGCGGGAGGCAATCTTGGAACAAGATCCTGATTATTTGGCTCAGACTCAGGGCCAGGAAGAAGTAGCTTTAGCGCCACTGACCCAATTTTTAACCGATGTCTCCCTTATGACCGATGCAGACAATCAGGAAGAGGTCTTAGATCAGGTGACTCTCATGACCCTGCATGCAGCCAAGGGCTTGGAATTTCCTTATGTCTTTATGGTAGGCATGGAAGAGGGGCTCTTCCCACTGCGTCGGGCTAGTGAGAATCCTGACGAGCTAGAAGAAGAGCGACGTCTGGCCTATGTGGGTATGACCCGGGCTGAACGCGCCCTCTACCTGACTGCTAGCAAGCGACGCCTGCAATATGGCCGGACGGTGACCAATCCACCAAGCCGTTTCTTGGATGAGATCCAACCCGATTTGGTAGAGTGGCTAGGGTCAGGCCGTCAGTCAAGTGCCTACGGCCAAAGTAGCTGGAAGCAGTCCTGGTCTGATAGCCCTTCTTATTGGACGGGCTTGCATCATCAGCCAACCGCCAATGTTGCGCCTAGTCGGACTATTCGCAAGCAAGAAGCGGGTGAGCGTCGTCTTAAGAATCAAGCGGCCCTCCGGCATAAGGGACCGGCCACTGGGGCTAGCCCTGCCTCAAGTGGGACAGGCCAAGTTTGGCAGGTCGGGGATAAGGTCCTTCACAAGACTTTCGGCCAAGGCACCATTGTTAAGGTGGCTAAGGCTGGCAAAGACCAACTACTGAGCGTGGCCTTTGCCTCGCAAGGTATCAAAGATTTGATGGCAGCCTACGCCCCTTTGACTAAGGCAAATGAATAAAATAAGCCAAGCTGAGACTGAAGTCTCAGCTTTTTTCATATGACTTAGGTGTTCGATAATGGTCGCCTCGGGAGGGCATATTGCACTTTTGTAAAAAGTTCGCATTTTCCGAGAAAAATTCGCTCAAATGCGCTATAATGTAGAATAGGGTAGTGGGCCCATGGCTCACTAGCTGACCTGGATATGAAGGAGAATGAAAATGCCAAGCCAAAACCTTCAGGCACGCCTTGAAGAAGTCAAGCACTTATTAAATGACTATGCCTACCATTACTATGTTCTAGACCAATCCTTGGTCAGTGACGCAAGCTATGATGCCCTCTATCGGGAACTGGAAGAAATTGAAGCGGCACATCCAGAATGGATTACGCCAGATTCGCCTACCCAACGGGTCGGTGATCAGCTCCTCGAAGGCTTTAGTAAAGTGGCTCACGCAGAATCCATGTATAGTCTAGGCAATGCCTTCAGTCCAGAAGAAGTGACACAATTTATTGAGCGGGTGACCCAGCAAGTCGAGGGGCCTGTCTCCTTTATGTGTGAATGTAAAATCGATGGCTTGGCCATTGCTCTTACCTACCAAGATGGTGTCTTTGTACGTGGCGCCACGCGGGGGGATGGGACAATTGGCGAAGACATCACCCAGAATCTTCGTACCATTCGCTCCTTGCCTCTACGTCTAAGACAAAATCTGTCAATAGAAGTGCGCGGTGAATGTTACATGCCTAAGGCTGTCTTCCTTGCACTCAATGAGGAACGCGAAGCCCAAGGCCAAGAAATCTTTAAGAATCCCCGCAATGCGGCGGCTGGTGGCTTACGTCAGTTAGACCCGCGTGCGGTGGCTGACCGCCAACTCAACATCTTCCTCTACAGTGCAGTCTACACGGATGAATTTCATCCTGAGAGTCAGGCCGGGCTCTTTGCGGCCTTTGAGCAATTGGGGCTACGGACCAATCCGCTCAGACGCGAATGTCAGACGGCTGAAGAAGTGATTGACTATATCCAAATGATTGGCCAGCAGCGCCATGACTTACCTTATGAGATTGATGGCGTGGTCATCAAGGTTAACCGCATTGACCAGCAACAGGCCTTAGGCTTTACGGTCAAGGCACCACGCTGGGCCATTGCCTATAAATTTCCGGCTGAAGAAGCGGTGACCACCCTGCGTGAGGTGGAGTGGACCGTGGGGCGGACGGGTGTCGTGACACCAACCGCCATTATGGATCCAGTGCCATTGGCAGGGACAACGGTCCAACGTGCTAGTCTCCACAATGTAGACTTGATTGAGAGCCTGGATGTGCGGATTGGAGACCAAGTCACGATTCATAAGGCGGGCGACATTATTCCTGAGATTACCTCAGTGCTTTTAGCCAAACGGCCCCAAGACAGTCAGCCCTTGGCCATTCCGACCCATTGTCCGGAATGTCAGACGGCCTTAGTACGTCAGGGTGAAGAAGTGGCTTTACGCTGTCCTAACCTAGTCTGCCCGGCCCAGCGCCTAGCCCTCTTGAGCCACTTTGTCTCACGGGGTGCCATGAACATACAGGGCTTGGGACCGCGTATTCTCAACCAACTAGTCGCTAGTCAGGCAGTCACAGAATTAGATGATCTCTATCGTTTGAGCCTAGAGGACCTCTTAAGTTTGGATAAAATACAAGAAAAATCCGCCCAGAAATTACTGGCCGCTATTGAAGCCAGTAAGTCCAACTCCGCTGAGCGTCTGCTCTTCGGTTTGGGCATTCGACATGTGGGCGCCAAGGCGGCGCGCTTAGTCTTGCAAGTCTTTGGTGATTTGAACAGATTAAGCCAGGCGACTGCCGAGGAAATTGGGGCCATTGAAGGAGTCGGGCCAATTATCAGCCAGTCTCTAGTGCAATATCTGGCCTTGGAACCCAGCCAAGCCATGCTTAAACGTCTAGCAGAGGCAGGCGTTAACCTGACCTATCAGGGCCCGCAACCTCTTGAAGTGGCGGACGGCGCCTCAGCCAATGATTTCTGGTTAGGCAAAACGGTTGTCCTGACCGGGACCATGGAAAGCTACTCACGTTCTGAAGCCAAGGAGCTCTTAGAAGCGCGGGGAGCTAAGGTCACCGGTAGTGTCTCTAAGAAGACCGATTATTTGGTGGCCGGGCAGGAAGCCGGAAGCAAATTAAGTAAGGCGGAGTCCTTGGGTGTGACCATCCTTGACGAAGCCAGTTTCTTAGCAAATCTATAAAAAGTGGTGAAAATATGAAAAATAAATGGCAGAAGGGACTGACCCTCGCGGCAGTCAGTCTGACCCTGGCAGGGTGTCTTAACAACCTAGAAGCCGAAAATACCAAAAAACCAGTGGTCGGACCTAACCAGGTGGTGGTTCAGACCACTCAGAACCAGCTGTCTAGTGAGAATTACCGGGCAGTTATCAGCAATGGTCGCTACCAATTAGGGGTGGCCAGCAGCTCTGACAGCAACCTTAGTTCCGCCGGTAATATCCGTGCCTTTGAAGAAGGGCTCCTGCGGATTGCCAAAGGCGTCTTTCCAACCAACCAATATTTCCTGCAAGAAGGAACCCTGATTAATCTGGAGACCATGACCCGTTGGATGGGCCGTGAATCAGATGATAACCCAGAAGGGCTGAACCCTCGTCTGCCGGATGATGCCGAGCAACAGCGTAAGGCTGAAAGTACCATTTCGGCACAAAGTAGTGAGTCAAGCCAGGAGGAATCGTCTAGTGCAGAATCTAGCTCCAATGACCAGGTGATTACGGACGCGGCTGCAACGCCAATTTATCTGGCCCAAATCATGGAAAAAGACATTATGGTGGAAACCAACGATGGCTACTCTCTATCTGGGATTGTCATCGGTTTGGCCATGAATAGTGAATACCAATATACCGACTCCAATAACGTGGTGCACCGTCAGGAAATCTCGATCGGGGAAATGCGGGAGCGGGGTAAAGCCTACGCCAACACCATCGTGGGTCGTTTGCGGGCAACCCCTGAATTGCGTTCTGTGCCAATTTCTGTGGCCATTTTCAGTCAAGCCCCTGCCAATAATGTGGTGGGTGGGACCTTCGTCTTAGATGGGATTTCCCGTGAGGGGAATGCCGTAACCGATTGGACCGAGCATAACGAAAGCCGGGCTCTCCTGCCATTTGTAGGGACCAACCAAGGTAGTAACGACCAATACCCAGGTTTTGAGGAATTCCGGACCAAGGTCAGCGACTTCTTCCCTAAACTGAACGGGATTACGGCTGAAGCCCTCAATATCAACGGCAGCCTAGCTTCGCTTAAGATTAATATCGTGACCCAGTTCTATGATTTAACCGAAATTACCGCCCTGACCCAGCATGTGACAGATGTCGCCCAGAATACCTTCCCTGAAGGTCTGGACCTGCAAGTTCGGATTGAGTCATCAGAAGGGACCGAGGCCGTCATTACCAAGCCGGCGGGCAGCAACCAGTATCAATCGCAAATCCTAAAATAAGGTCCGCTCGTGCCTTTACCAACTAGCAAATAAAGTCAGTATCAGAAAGGAAGAATCGCATGGTCCAACCAGCCGATATCAAACACGTCGCCAAATTGGCGAAACTCTCATTTGATGACAGCAAGATTGATGCCTTTACCGAGGAATTCAATGCTATCATCGACTTTGTTGAGCAACTCGAACAAGTGGATACCCAAGGGGTCGCACCGACTTATCATGGCAACCAACTTATCAATGTCTTCCGTGAAGACAAGGCCCAAGCAGGGGTTGAGCGGGAGCTATTATTAGCTAATGTTAAAACTAGCAAGGATGGCTTCATTCAAGTACCAGCCATCATGGAAAGTGAGGAAGCCTAAGATGACCCAATATCCAACGACAATCTTAGCCATGAAAGAAGGCCTAGCAGCCGGTAAATTTACATCCCAAGACTTGGTACGGGCGGCTTTCGAACGCATTGAAGCGACAGATGCACAAGTGGCAGCCTTCTTGGCCCTCAATAAAGACTTGGCTCTAGAAGCAGCTGCTCAAGCGGATGCACGTGGCTATGGGGCGGATGCGCCAATCCTTAACGGGATTCCGATCGGGGTTAAAGATAATATTGTAACCAAGGGCTTGGTAACCACTGCTGCCAGCCGTATGCTGGAAGACTTCGTGCCAACTTATGATGCGACGGTCGTAGAAAAACTTCACCAAGCCGGTGCCATCATTGTAGGGAAACTCAACATGGACGAGTTTGCCATGGGGGCTAGCTGTGAGCGCTCTGCCTTCAAGACGACGCGCAACCCTTGGGACTTGAACCGCGTACCAGGTGGGTCATCTGGTGGTTCTGCGGCAGCAGTAGCCGCTCGCCAAGTGCCTGCTAGCCTAGGGACCGATACTGGGGGGAGTATTCGCCAACCGGCAGCCTTTACTGGTTTAGTCGGGATGAAGCCAACCTACGGTTCCGTTTCTCGTTATGGTCTCATTGCCTTTGGTTCTAGTTTAGACCAAATTGGGCCAATGACCTTAACCGTGGCCGATAACGCCCTGGTCTTAGAAGCCATTGCCGGTCACGATGCTAAGGATTCCACTTCCTTGCCTGAAATTGATACTAACTATAGTGCCAAGATTGGCCAACCGTTAGCTGGCCTGAAGATTGGTTTCCCAGTGGATTATCGCTCAGAAGCCATCAACCAAGAAATTCGCGAGCGCATGGACCAAGCGGCTGCCTACTTTGAAAGCCAAGGGGCAGAGATTGTGGAGATTTCCTTGCCACATTCTAAGTACGGGATCAATGTCTACTATATTATTGCCTCTTCAGAAGCCTCTTCTAACTTACAACGCTTTGACGGGATTCGCTATGGCTACCGTTCACAAAGCGCGCAAACCCTGGAAGAAGTCTATGTACAGTCACGGACGGAAGGTTTCGGTCCAGAAGTACAACGTCGGATTATGTTAGGGACCTTCAGCTTGAGCTCAGGTTACTATGATGCTTACTTCAAGAAGGCAGCCCAAGTTCGGACCTTGATTATCCAAGACTTTGAGCAAGCCTTCCAAGCCTGTGATGTTATCATGGGGCCTGCGACCACCTCAACGGCCTTTGAAATCGGAGGTCGGATCCAAGACCCAATCGAAATGTATGTGGCTGACCTCTTAACCGTGCCAGCTAACTTGGCCGGGCTACCAGCCTTGTCAGTACCAGCAGGTTTAGACCAAGCAGGGCTTCCTATCGGCTTGCAACTCATGGCTAAGCCATTGGATGAAGCAACCATCTATCAAGTGGCTGCTAACTTCGAAGCCGGACATGACTATGTCAACCAATCCCCACGGGCAGCCGTAGAATAGGAGACCGCTATGAATTTTGAAACGATTATCGGACTTGAAGTCCACGTGGAATTGAAGACTGATTCCAAGATGTTCAGCCCATCGCCTGCACATTTCGGGGCCGAACCTAACACCAACACCAACGAAATCGACTGGGGTTACCCTGGTGTCTTGCCAGTAGTTAACAAACGGGCCATTGAATTTGGTATGCGGGCAGCTTTAGCGCTCAACTGCCAAATCGCGCCTGAAATGAAGTTCGACCGTAAGAACTACTTCTACCCAGATAACCCTAAGGCCTACCAAATTTCTCAATTTGATACGCCAATCGGGTCAAATGGTTACATTGACATTGAAGTCGACGGCCAAACCAAGCGTATTCGCATCGAGCGTCTGCACTTGGAAGAAGATGCGGGGAAGAACACCCACGCTAGTGATGGCTATTCTTATGTCGACCTTAACCGTCAAGGGACTCCTCTGATTGAGATTGTCTCTGAAGCGGACATTCGCTCACCAGAAGAAGCTTATGCTTACCTGGAAGCTTTGCGTGAGAAAATCATGTATACGGAAGTTTCTGACGTTAAGATGGAAGAAGGGTCTATGCGTTGCGACGCCAACATTTCCCTACGTCCTTATGGCCAGGAAGCCTTCGGGACCAAGACTGAGCTCAAGAACCTCAACTCTTTCAACTTCGTTAAGAAGGGCTTGGCTTACGAAGAGAAACGTCAAGCTCAAGTGCTCTTAGCGGGCGGTAAGATTGGGCAAGAAACTCGTCGTTACGATGAAGCGACTGGTAAGACCTTGCTCATGCGGGTTAAGGAAGGGTCTGCGGACTACCGCTACTTCCCTGAACCAGACCTACCATGGATTACCATCGCACCTGAATGGGTAGAAGCTGTTAAATCTACCATTCCTGAAATGCCAGATAGCCGTCGGGCACGCTATATCAAGGAGTTCGGCCTACCTGCCTATGACGCTATGGTCTTAACCTTGACCAAGGAAATGTCTGATTTCTTCCAGGCAACCGTAGCCGAAGGGGCAGATCCTAAACAAGCCTCTAACTGGCTCATGGGTGAAGTGTCGGCTTACTTGAACAGTGCCAAAACTACCTTGTCTGGGACCCAATTGACGCCACACAACCTAGCGCAAATGATTCGTTTGATTGAATCAGGGACCATTTCTTCTAAGATTGCTAAGCAACTCTTCAAGATTCTGGTGACTGAGGGTGGCGATGCGGATGTCATTGTGCAAGAACGTGGCATGGCCCAAATTAGCGACCCAGCGCAAATCCAAGCCATTATTGATCAAGTCTTGGAGGCCAACCAAGCCTCTGTCGAAGACTATCGTAACGGCAAAGACCGAGCTGTTGGCTTCTTAGTCGGTCAAATTATGAAGGTATCTAAAGGGCAGGCCAACCCACAAGTCGTCAACCAATTGTTGATTAAGACTTTACAAACCTTCATCTAAACGTATAATAGAGAGTAACGATAATTTTAGATAGGGGATTTGCCAATGAAACGCTTTTTGAAATACAGCATGATTCTTCTGGGTTTATTAGCAGTAGCCTATATCGGGGGCTTGATCTTCTTCCTAGATCGCTTTACCTTCGGTAGCTACTTTGGAGATATTCCGCTCATGGGCTTAACTCAAGCCCAAGCCCAAGAGAAGATTGCTGAAGAACTTGGCAAGCGTCAAATTAACTTGCAAGAGAATGGGAAGACCACTGCCCAAGTGACTTTGGCTGAATTATCACCAAGTTATGACTTGGATAAGGCGGTGGGTCAACTCTTCAATCAGCAAGATCCAGTTATGTGGCCATTGAGTTTTGGTAGCCACCAAGATGTTAAGGTGGACTCCAACATGGTCCATGTAGATAAAACCAAGGCAGCTCAAGTCCTAGCAGCCAAAGGCATTGATAACAGCCAACGTCAGGCGGCGACAGATGCTAGCATCGAATATACAGAAGCAGATGGCTATCAAGTGAAGTCAGATGTGACAGGTACTCAGGTTGATACAGATAGCCTGGCCCAAGATATGTTGGTTGCTGCGACACAAGAAAAGACCAGTGTGGATGTCAGCCAAGCCTATGCTAAGGCAACTATCCAAGCAGATAGCGACACCATGAAGTCCGCGATTGGCTTAATCAAGCAATATAGTGAGAACCCAATCGTTCTTCAGATTGCAGGCGATGATGTTCAAATTCCAACCAAGACCATTGAATCTTGGATGCACTTTGACGAGAATAACCAAGTCAGCTTCGACCGCGAAGCCATTAAGGCTTACGTTCAAGAGTTGAATGAAAAATACTCTACCTATAATAAGACGCGTGAGTTCAAATCAACCTTACGCGGTACAGTAGAGGTACCACCTGGCATTATGGGCTGGGGCATTGAAGTGGACCAGGAAGTCGACAAGATTGAGCAAGAGCTGCTGGCACACCAACCAGTTAAGCGTGAACCTGCCGTGAACTCGACTGGTGGCGTGCCTAACGCCAAAGATGATATCGGCCCAACCTACGTGGAAGTCGATATCGCCAACCAAACCATGTTCCTCTATAAGGACCATAAGAAAATTTTGGAGGCACCTGTTGTCACAGGTCAACCAGCAGCCGAAACGGTTCCTGGGGCAGGGGCTATCATTGAAAAATTGGCTGGGACCCGACTTAAGGGTTACAACCAGTTCTATCGAGTAGACTACTCTGTACCGGTTAACTACTGGATGCGTTTCGACGATAAGGCCCAAGGGATTCATGACGCCCCATGGCAAAGCCAATTTGGTGGCGAAGTCTGGACCCATAGTGGTTCATTGGGCTGTGTTAACTCACCACTAGACGCAGCTGCAACCATCTACGAGAACGTAGAATACGGGACACCTGTTATCGTCTTTAATTAATAGCAAAAAACGAGACCTCTAGGTCTCGTTTTTTTAGGTCTTGAGGTAAAAACAAACTTCCCATTATATCAT
>CAUUNL010000012.1:0-31334 GCA_963546405.1 Abiotrophia defectiva
GTGACGCCGGATCCAGTAGAGCCAACGAACCCGGTGACACCAGATCCAGTGGAACCAACGAACCCAGTGACACCGGATCCAGTAGAGCCAACAAACCCAGTGACGCCGGATCCAGTAGAGCCAACGAACCCGGTGACACCAGATCCAGTGGAACAAACGAACCCAGTGACACCAGATCCAGTGGAACCAACAAACCCAGTGACACCAGATCCAGTTGAGCCAACAAATCCAGTGATTCCAGATCCAGTGGAACCAACGCAGCCAGTGACACCGGATCCAGTAGAGCCAACGCAGCCAGTGACACCGGATCCAGTTGAGCCAACGCAGCCAGTGACACCAGATCCAGTAGAGCCAACGAACCCGGTGACACCAGATCCAGGAACTTCGGATGTAACAGTTCCTCTTTACCGAAGTCAGGGGGTTAATGTCACCTATAATCAGGATGGAACAGTGACCTTTGAAGATAATGACAAAGATACTGGAGTCAGTGTGACAATTCCGCCTGAAGGATTGGGCAAAGAGGTAGTGGCATTGCATGTGGGACGCGTCAAGATTCTAGGTTTAGCTGAAAATGTCTTGGTTTATGAGATTCATTTCCAAGACAAGGCTGGCCAAGGTGTCCAAATTGAGCGACCAGCCCAAGTATCGATTCCGGTTAGCGGTGTTGTTTCAAAAGCCTATCACTTAGATAACCAAGGAAAGGCAATAGAATCTGTTGATTTCCGTATGTCAGAAGATGGACGCAAGGTTATCTTGACTGCACCTCACTTCTCACTTTATGCGGTTGAGGTTGGATCAAGTCAGCAAGAACCTAGTCAAACAACTCAATCACAAGCACAAAATCAATTACAGCCAACACCTACTAGCTCGATAATTGCTTCAGCCAAGCAAAATCCCGAGGCTTCGTCAAATATGGCAAAACAGGGGCAATTGCCAGCTGCCGGGGAAGCAAGTAACTTCTTCTTTAGTGCGGCTGCCCTAAGCCTCTTAGCTGGTTTAGGACTTGCAAGCTACAAGCCAAAAGAAACTGAATAATCTTGATAGCTCGGGGTAGGCTCACCCCTTGGAGCATAACGAATTAAAGACACGACCTTTTCTCCTTTGGTCGTGTCTTTTGTAATTTTGAAGCGCCAAGCTAGGGGGACTATGCTAGAATTTGATATAATAGGGTAAAAGGGGAGTGAAATGATGAAGTGGGTACAGTCGCTGACAGACTATCTGATCTATCAAGGTCAGCACTATCGTAATCCGGCTAAACTAGATAATCCAGTAGAAATTGAGGACATGGAATGCCTCAAAAGAAGTGGCCAGGCAGCTCGGCAGGCTTTTTCGAAATTGGCGACTGCCTTCGGGCAAGCTTTTCCAGATTGGACTCAGGCGCGAGTAAGTGCCTGGATGAATCAAGCCCAAGTGGCTCGTCCTCATTTTTGGGTCTATTATTTTCCGCCGGAAAATCGCTTGGCTAGTCCAAGCTTTGCCCTGCGGTTAGTTTCGGATCAAGGGGCGCTTACCGTCTGCTTGGAGTTAAGTTTTATTGAACGAAATCGCCAAGAACAGACGCTAGCCCAACAGGTGCGAATCTTAGAAGTACCAGCACCACAAGATGCCTATTATTGGGTTCAGGACTCGGATAAGCAAACGCGACGCATGACCACAAGTGAAAGTCACCGGCAAGAGCTGGTACAAGCCTATGAGGCGGGGCAGGTACGAAAGGTGCTATTGCGTCAAGATATGCGGCCATTGTCGGATTATAGCGACTTAGAAGCTTTGGTTCAGGGCTTAGTTAAGGCAGTAGCTGGCTTTTGGCCCCTTTACCAAGTGACTCAAAGCTAGAAAAGGAGACATGAGAATGGATTACGAGTATATAAAGGGGTCTGACTACGACTACTACACGGTGCCTGCCTTGCTTGAAGCGGGCTTGGAACATCGTTTTATTGGCAAGCCACTGAATTTTAAACCTGATTTTAAGGAGGCATCCGTAGAAGTTGTCAATCGAACTTTTCTAAAAGCGGATATGCCCCTGGCGGAGGTGCACCAGGTCCACGGAGCTGATATCTGCCAAGTAAGGGCCGGCCAATTGGGGACAGGATGGGGCTTACGCTCTCTCGGCGACTACGACGGCTTGCTAACGGAGGCAAGCGATTTGGCCTTAATGGTCAAGATTGCGGACTGTATTCCCATTATTCTCTTTGACCCGGTTAAAAAGGTGTTTGCCCTAGTTCATTCTGGCTGGCCGGGCACACTCCAATCGATTGGCCAAAAAGCATTGGCGATCATGATGAACCAATATGATGTGTCGCCATCTGACCTGCTGATTGCCTATGGACCCGCCCTTAGCATGGAAGATTTTCAGGTACAGGAAGATGTTTATAGTCGTTTCCAACCTTTTGAAGCGAGTCATCCCCAGGCCTTTAGGCAGGAGGATGAGCACCATTGGCTTATAGATACCAAACGGATTAATAAGGAGCGTTTCCTAGCTATGGGGGTGCCTTTAGAGCAACAATATGATGTGGTCGTGTCGACAAAACAAGCCCTAGGCTGTCATTCTTACCGACGTGATGGGCGGGATGGCTATGGCCTGAATGCGGTCGTAGCTTATCTGAAATCTTAAGAGGAGGGAATTAGATGTCAGAGGATTATTTGGCGATTCGGGAAGCTATTATGCTGGCTCCTGAGAATCAGCCCTATAGCCAGGCAGGGATTGAGCCACTTTTTACGGCGCCAAAAACTGCACGATTAGTAATTGTTGGGCAAGCCCCGGGCTTAGCTACCCAAGAAGCTGGACGCCCGTGGGATGATCGCTCTGGCGACCGCTTGCGAGAATGGCTAGGGATGGATCGCGCGATCTTCTATGATTCAGACGCCTTGGCTATTCTCCCCATGGATTTCTATTATCCTGGTAAAGGCAAATCGGGGGACTTGCCACCGCGCAAGAATTTCGCTGCTAAGTGGCATCCGCGAATTCTAGCTCAATTACCAGATGTTCGATTGACGCTATTAGTTGGCCGCTATGCTCAAGATTATTATTTGGCTAAGCGCAAAAGAGCCAACCTGACGGAAACAGTCGCCCATTATGAGGACTATTTGCCGGACTATTTTCCCTTAGTCCACCCCTCACCTCTCAACCAACGCTGGTTGAAACAACACCCATGGTTTGAGCAAGAAGTGGTGCCGGATTTACAAAAACGGGTCTGGTCTATTCTCAAGTAAAGAAAAAGGACTGGAAAATTTCCAGTCCTTATTTTGGTAAGACTAATTCTTCTTCTTCTTGGCTTGAACTAGCGCTAGTTGATTGACTAGCGTCAGTGCGGCCACCGGTTGAGCGTTCGCCATGAATCTCGATAATGAGTCCATGGGGCAGGCAGATAGAAACCTGACCTGGTCGGCCCACCCAACTGGTTTTAACCGCAATTTGATCAGGGCTGTTATCTTCGCGCACGCGAATTCGTTTGCCATCACGCTCAATAATGTTATACTGTCCCGGATGTGGGTAGTAGGTTTTCTCTTCGTGCGGAGCGTCTTCCGAGAGGTCGAAGCGGTCCACTTCCTTGCCGTCTATTTTGATGAGGGCATAGGTGGAAGAAGATGCGGGAGTTGCCTTAGTGCTGGATGCTTCAGTAACTTGGCCGACTTCCTCCGAATTATTCAAGCCTTGGTAGTGGTAGAAGGTCAGGATATTGGGCAAGAAAGATAAGGCAATGACCCCCAAAATGATCAGGTAATCAAAAGGTTTTAATAAGCTAAATAACCGTTTCATTGAGGAATCACCACCTTGTCTGAGCACAAAACTAGTACTATTGTATAAAAAAAGGGTAGAATAAGCTAGCAATTTGTGCCGTTTTTTGGTAAGATACCATTATGCCAATAAAAAGCGCTAGTCGCTTTATAAAAAAATGCAAGCAAAAGGAGTTTTAAATACCATGTCATTAAAAGCAGAATTACGCGAAAAAGTGGGCTCTGGCTCAGCTAAAAAAGTACGTGAAGCTGGTTTAGTTCCAGCAACTTTATACGGGAAAGGTTCAGAGGCTGTTTCTTTAACAGTTAACCGTCGTGAACTCGACGTTGTCTTGAAAACTCAAGGTTTGAGCCAAGCTTTTGAATTAGAATTCGACGGCAAGAAAGAAAATGTTGTCGTTAAAGCTGTTAACAAGGCTGCTTTGGCAGACGAAATCTACAGCGTAGACTTCAAACTCGCTTAATTTTAAATGATAAGTCCCGCTAGTCAGTTCTTGGCAGCGGGATTTTTTGTGGCGACCTCTAGAGGCGCCCACTGAGAAGGAGAGCCTATGAAAAATCATATTGCCTTATATCAACCGCTAATGCCGGCTAACACGGGAAATATTTCCAGAACCTGCGCTGCTACCAATACGCCACTCCATCTAATCAAGCCTCTGGGTTTTTCGACCGACGATAAGATGCTTAAGCGTGCCGGCTTAGATTACTGGGAGCATGTGGAAGTTCACTACCATGAAAGTCTGGAGGATTTCTTAGCTTTTGTGGGTGAGCGACCACTCTACTTGATTACCAAGTTTGCGCCTCGCATTTATTGCCAAGCAGACCTAGCTCAAAATAGCGCTGGCGAGCAATTCTTCCTCTTTGGTAAGGAAACAACCGGCTTGCCCGCTGACTTGATGGAGGAACGCAAGGCGGACTGCTTGCGCATTCCGATGAATGACCAGCATGTTCGGAGTTTGAATTTGTCCAATACAGCCAATATCGTCATTTATGAAGCTTTAAGACAACAAGCTTTTGAGGGATTGGATGTCACCCATCACTATCGTGACACGGACAAGGCACGCGATCTCAATTGGTAGACTTGCGCCAGTAGCCGATTCGTGATAGTATAGAAGCAGATAAATGATGCGACGGTTTTGACTAGTACAGGATAGGACGTCTTCAGAGAGATGATGGCTGGTGTGAATCATCACGGACTAGCCCTGGAATCCACCAGAACCCTGCAGCCTATGACTCAAGTAGTGCCGGTTGCCCCCGTTACAGGCCTTAAGTGCAGGAATAATGTCCTGAAATCGGGTGGTACCGCGAAACCAAGAAGAGCCTTTCGTCCCAATAAGACGAGGGCTCTTTTTGTTATTTGACTAAAAGGAGGAAACGAGATGTTAGATCGTAAATTATTGCGTGAACAATTTGAATGGGTGGTAGAGAAATTAGCCACTCGCGGTGTAGACCGGGAGGTATTAGAGAATTATCGCCGCCTAGATAGCGAGCGCCGTGAACTTTTGATCGACGTTGAAGGAGCTAAACAATACCGTAACCAAGTTTCTGGAGAAATCGCCCAACTCAAACGCAACAAGGAAAATGCAGATGATAAGATTGCTGAAATGAAAGAAATCGGTGACCGTATTAAGCGTGACGACGAGCGTTTGGCTCAAATTGAAGCAGATTTAGAAGCCATCGAGCATCGTTTGCCTAATCTTCCAGCTGAAGGGGTACCAGTGGGGGCCGATGAAGAGGATAACGTGGAAGTACGTCGTTGGGGCACGCCGCGCAACTTCGACTTTACGCCACTTAATCACTGGGAAATTGCTGAAAAATTAGATATTATCGACTTTGAACGTGGAGCTAAGGTATCTGGTAGTCGCTTCGTCTTCTACAAGGGTTTAGGGGCGCGTTTGGAGCGGGCCATCTATAACTTTATGTTGGATACTCATACCCAACACAATGGCTACCAAGAAATCATCCCGCCATACATGGTGAATGATCAATCTATGTTCGGGACAGGTCAATATCCAAAATTTGTTGAAGACACCTTCCGGGTTAATGACGAACGTGGTTTGACCCTGATTCCAACAGCAGAAGTACCATTAACTAATTATTACGCTAATGAAATCTTACCACTTGAGAACTTGCCAATTAAATTCACTGCCTTGAGCCCATCATTCCGTTCTGAAGCGGGGAGTGCAGGTCGTGATACACGTGGTCTCATTCGTTTGCACCAATTTAACAAGGTAGAAATGGTTAAATATGCTCACCCAGATCATTCCTTCGAGGAATTAGAGAGCATGACCCAAAATGCTGAAGGTATTTTACAAGCCTTAGGGTTGCCATATCGTGTCATTACCTTATGTACTGGTGACATGGGCTTCTCAGCAACTAAGACCTATGACTTAGAAGTCTGGATTCCAGGCCAAGATACTTATCGTGAAATTTCTTCTTGCTCAAACTGTGGCGACTTCCAAGCTCGTCGTGCTAAGATTCGCTTCCGCAATGCTGATGACAAGGTAGAATATGTTCACACCTTGAATGGCTCAGGTTTGGCCGTAGGACGGACCTTCGTGGCCATCCTAGAAAATTACCAACAAGCGGACGGCTCTGTTAAGATTCCTGAAGCCTTGGTACCTTACATGAACGGTATTACCGAAATTCCAGCTAAATAATAAATAGTAAGAGGCTAAAACAAAGGTTTTAGCCTCTTTTCTGATAATCAACAAATCAAAAAAGAGCTAGGGATTATCCCTAGCTCCTAATAGCTTGCGCTTATTTTAAGATTAATTTACCAATTTCTTGGCCTCGGCTTACTTGACCTGAAGCAGTGAGTTCGAAGCTTTCTACTAAATCATTACCATTAGTGAAAATCACGATCATGGCATTGTCTTTGCCTTCAGCTGCTAATTGATCTAAGTCAACGCTTGATACTAGGGTGTTAGCATCAACGTGTTGAGCGTCAGAAACCTTGGTGTCGAATGGACCACCGTTAAGTGCCACCGTATCAATCCCCATGTGGAGCAATACTTCTAAGGCACCAGACTTGAAGCCAACTGCGTGTTTAGTAGGGAAGACATTGACCACTTCACCTGCAACAGGCGCAGAAATTTCACCATTAGAAGGGACGATTGCGAAGCCATCACCCATCATTTTTTGCGCGAAGACGATGTCGTTAACTTCTTCGATGTTGATCAATTGACCATCAGCGACAGCGTAGAGTGTTACTTCTTTTGAAACGGGAGCCGCTTCTTCTTTTTTCTTTTTGAAAAATCCAAACATGATCCTATCTCCTTTGTGTTTGAAATTTATTTCTTGTCCTTATCATACCACATTCTTTGCGAGAAGTTCAATGCATTTAATGCCAAGATGGTGTATAATGGGTGATAGCTTATAGAGAAAGGACCTAAAATATGAATGGAATTATTGAATTAGTGAAGGTAATCATCCTTGGGATTGTTGAGGGGATTACCGAATGGCTACCGATTTCTTCGACTGGCCATATGCGTTTAGTGGATGCTTTTATGCCACTACAACTAGACAAAGCCTTTACGGATATGTTCTTTGTGGTCATTCAGCTGGGGGCTATCTTGGCAGTGATGGTGGTCTTCTTCCACAAACTTAATCCACTGTCACCAAGCAAGTCAGCAGCAGAAAAGAAAAATACCTGGGTTTTATGGTCTAAGGTGATTGTGGCAACTATGCCAGCCTTTGTTCTGGGTTTCCTCTTAGATGACTTAATGGACCAATACTTCGACAAGCCATGGGTCTATGCTATTACTTTTACCGTCTACGGTTTAGCCTTTATCTGGGTGGAATCCGGCAAGCGTAAAGCTAAAGCGAGCCGTATCAATAGCTTAGAAGCCATTAGCTATAAAGATGCTGCCCTCATGGGGCTATGGCAGTGCTTGGCCTTGGTGCCAGGGACTTCTCGTTCTGGAGCTACTATTATCGGGGCGCTCTTAATGGGAACCAAACGCTATGTAGCGACTGAATTCTCCTTCTTCATGAGTATCCCAGTCATGTTTGGTGCAAGTTTCCTCAAGTTAGTGAAGTTTGGCTTCCACTATACAGCGGCTGAGGCGACTTATCTAATCTTAGGGATGTTGATTGCCTTCGGGGTATCACTCTTAGTCATTAACTTCCTCTTGGGTTATATCAAGAAACACGACTTCAAAGTCTTCGGTTACTATCGCGTAGCCTTGGGGATTTTAGTAGCAGTGCTCTACTTCTTAGGGGTATTTAAAGGCAAATAAAAAATGTCTGGGACCTATCAAGGGTTCCAGACATTTTTTATTATCAAAGTTAGATAGGATAGATACAGACGCATTCAGGCGCCTGGGTCTCTGCCTCGATGAAGCAGACAAGTCCACTGTCGGTATCGCGACTGAAGACAGCGATATGGTCACTGTCTTGGTGGGGCACAAGGAGGTAAGTCTGGTCTTGGCTTAGAACGAAGTCACGTGGAATCTGTCCGCCGCTGGCAATTTCTTGAATTTTTAGAGGCTGTTGAGGGTCGGCCAGAGAAAAGACGCAGATGACATCGTGGAAGCGGCTGGTAGTATAGAGAAAACGACCGTCCTGGCTGATGCGGATGGCGGCACTTGCGGCAGATTCTAAATATTCAGGATCCAGAAGGGCTTGCTCATGGACCAAGCTAAGTTGACCTCTTGAATCAAGGGCTAGGGTTAGGAGGCTATTGGCTAGCTCGCCAATGACATATACTAGATTTTGACTAGGATGAAAGACTAGGTGACGAGGACCAGTTCCTGGTGGACAAGTAAAGGTCTGAACCAAGCTGAGGGCACCAGAGCTAGGGGTGACGTCATAGACATAAAGTTTGTCACTGCCCAAATCACAGACATAGAGTAGGTCGCCCTCAGGATTTAGGCCCACAAAATGGATATGGGCACTGGCTTGATTAGGGTGGACGCTAGAGCCCGAATGTTCATGACGCTCGAAAGGACTTAAGACAGCTTGGTCATAATGGTAGCTATCAACGGAACCTTCATGGTAATTAGCAACATAGACGGTTTGACTAGCTTCATGGACTGCTAGATGGCAACCAGGGATTTTGGTATTGAGTAGGCGACTGACCTCCTGCCAGTCCTTACCATGGTGTCTAAAGGCTACCAAGCCACTTTCTTCCTGACCGCGGTGAAGGGCGAAAAGGGTGCCACTTTCTTTGGCATAGGCTAGAAAAGTAGGTTGATTGAGTTTGGCAATCAGCTGTGGCTCGCTAAAATGGCCAGTAACAGGGTCAAAGTCAAGGCTGGAAATTCCTTGGTTGCGCCCCTTAGTGTAGCCACCTAGGATATAGGTTTCCGTCATAAAATCAGGTCCTTTCGCAAATGATTTGAGTTTTATAGCCTTGGCCGTGTATAAATCTAAGACAAGGCACCTATCCTTATGGTAGAATAAGATGACAGAAATTTCAAGGAGGGAGTTCTATGCAAGAACACACGCCAAAACGCCAGTCGTCTTGGTTTACCCGTCAATTCCTAAATAGCCAGATGGTAGTCAGTCTCCTGATTCTACTCTTGGTCTTATTAATTATTTGGGTCTTTACTAGAATTACACATGTTTTCGCGCCAATTGGGGTGGTCATTGATGTGGCGGCTTTCCCAATTATTACCTCAGGGGTTCTCTATTACTTGCTTTATCCACTAGTAGATCGATTGGAAGCGCGGGGAATGAATCGCCAGTGGGCCATTTGGGCTATTTTTATTGGCTTAATTCTATTGTCAGCTTGGGGAATTGCCTCCCTTATTCCGACCCTACAGACTCAGATTCTGAGCTTTGCTCGTAGTCTGCCTAAGTACTATGATGAAATCTACCATATGTTGTATCAGTCACCTTTTCTGACTGAGAATAAGGAAGTCACCCAACGTCTGCAGTCCTTCCTAGATGGTTTCGATTTCCGCAGTATGGCGGAGCAACTGAGTCGTTTCGCTTCTTCCACCTTCGGTAGTTTAGGATCCGTGGTAGGGGCAGTGACCTCCGTCATTATGGGGCTCTTGACCGTGCCAATTATTCTCTATTATCTCTTGGCAGATGGTCAGCGTTTGGGCGATTATATTCTGAAATTCGTGCCGACTAAGCATCGTCCTATGGCTTCCCGTATGATGTATCAGGGGCATTACCAAGTAGCCCAATATATTCGGGGGCAAATTATTGTGGCAATCTGTGTTGCCATTATGTTCTCTATTGGTTACAGTATCGTCGGGCTAGATTATGCCATTGCCCTTGGGGTCGTGTCTGGTTTCCTCAATATTATTCCCTTCCTAGGGTCCTTTATTGCAGTGATTCCAGCCTTTATCATTGCCTTGATTACCAGTCCTGTGATGGTCTTGAAAGTGGCCATTGTCATGATGGTCGAGCAAACCATCGAAGGACGTTTTATTGCCCCACAAGTTTTGGGTAATAACCTCAAGATTCATCCGGTGACCATTCTGATTGTTCTCTTATCTGCTGGTAAGGCCTTCGGTTTAGTCGGGGTCATCCTAGGGGTGCCAGGTTACGCCGTTATCAAGGTAATCGTGGGTGAGTTTTATGAATTATATCGTGAGCGTTCTGGGGCATACGGTCCCAAAGAAGCTATCCAAGCTTCATCAGACCAAACTAGCCAAGAACTTGCTAGCAATGAAAGAAAGTAGTGATAGGATGTCAGTAAAACAAGTATTCAAACGTGTGACCCTATTGGGTCTAGCCCTAGCGACCGGCTTGAGCCAAGGTGCATTCTTAGTGAGTGCTCAGACTGAGTCGTCTTCCAGTGGCCAAGTCAAGATGGTAGACCCTGCCGAGTCTAGCTCTTCCTACCAAGAGGCGGATGCCTCGGTTAGTCGTGAGGCCTACAATCAATTAGAAGAATTGCTCAAGCAAAATAGTCAGGTAAAAATTAATCCCCAAGCCTTCTACCAAACAGATGATGATTTTAAGGCAGACCAACAGAACTTTGCCGTGACAGTGGATATGTTGCGCCTCTACACAGTTAATAGTTTTGCCAAAGAATTAGAGAATGAGTTCAACTTTGAAGAAGGTGGCGGGGGCCTAGTGGTCATGCACGTTTCTATCACCAACAAAACCAAAGAAACCGTACATTATCCGGTTGAGGAGCTCAAGTTATCCTATAACGAGGCTAGCTTAGAAGTATCGCCAAGTTACCAACTCTACCCTGCAGAGGATGGCAACCTAGCTCAAACCTTATCTGACAATAAGGGGACCATTGATGCCGGTCAAACAGTGTCTGGCTACCTAGTCTTTGGTTTAAGTGCTAGTTCAGTCAAACGTGTTCAGGAAGATGGCTACTTCTATATCAAGGTAGTTTCTCCTAAGCGTAGCGAATCTGATATTACCGGGATTAGTGTTAATAGTTTAGGTGACGAGCAGTTACTTTATCTGCCAGCCAAGGATGAAGCGGCTAAATCGCTCAAAGAATCTGCCACTCATGTGCCCGATCGTCTAACCACAGAATACTGGGGGACTAAGAATGTCTTGGCTGACGATAAGCCTAAGCTTAAGGAAAGTGATGAAGGTATCGATGTGACGATTACGCGTTTGGAAGTCAGTGATTTCCAACCAAATAGCTACAACGAAGAATCCTTCCGTAACTTTAAATATGGGGCGGTAATTGTTTCCGTCGAATATGATGTGACCAACAAGTCCCAGAAGACACTCTTGCCAGTTGACGGCAATACAGTCTTAACCATTAATGGGGATCCGATTAATAGTGACTATGTCTTAACCAACCAAGTCTATGGTAAGGAACTGGCTCCGGGTCAAACCTACCATGTGATCAAGACTTTCGCCTTGGACAAGAGTCGCTACCAGGAACATTGGCAAGGTCATGACTATAGCCTAACCATTTCCGTTCCCGAAAAGAAACCAGTAGTGGATTCTGCTAGCTCAAGTCAAGAGGGCCAAGAAGGTCAAGCTGATCCAGAAACTCAAGACGCTCAAGGGCAAGGACAGGCAGCCAACCCAGCGCCTGAAGTAACAACCTATAGTGTTACCTTTAATTTGGTGCCTAAGTTGATTCAGACGCTTAGCGAAGACCTGAAGCTTCAACCTGCTAATAGCTCAAGCAACAGTCAAAACCCATAGTAGAATAGGGCTGGGACCTAGGTCTCAGCCTTTTTCTTATGGTTAGGATGGGTGGCCTGTTCTTTTTTTGTTTTTGCGTCAACCTAGAAGCGTTATCTGGTTGACATTAAGGAGCGAATTACCTATACTCAAAACATAGCTATTATTCTAGGGGCCCTAGCCCCAAATAAAGGAGTTTTTACTAATGTTCAATGATTTTAAAGATGTGCGTGTTTTAACCCGCATGGCCTTAGGCTTGGCAGTCTTAATCGTCTGCTCCTATTTGTCCTTCCCCTTGTGGGGCTTCCCAGCACCTATTACCATGCAAACTTTTGCCCTCTGCTTGATTGGTTTGGTCTATAAACCTAAGCAAGCCTTGGCGATTATCTTACTCTACTTATTACTAGGTGCTGTCGGCTTACCGGTATTTGCTGGTGGTCGCGGTGGATTTGCTTCTTTTGTAGGGCCATCAGGGGGTTACCTCTTCTCCTTCCCAATTGCCTATACCTTGCTCTCTGTCTTCAAGGGCAAGAAGCCAAGCTTTGTCTCCTACGCATTGCGGACCCTCATCATCACCGTTCCAATTGTAACGGTCATGGGGATTTGGGGCTTCGTTCAATTCGCGCATATGGATTTAACTAAAGCAGTGACGGTTGCTCTGACCTTTGTACCAGGTGACATCCTCAAAGCAGTTGTATCAGGCTTCTTAGCAGATCGCCTGCAGGTGGTAACCCGCCATTTTAACTAAAGCTCTTCCAGCCCGGGAAACAAGTGATTGAACTTGGTTCCTGGGCTTTTTTTGGTTATAATAAATGAGAATGTGAGTAGGAAGGAAGCTCTATATATGACTAATTCTAGAAGTAGCTGGCCTCAAGCTATGGCGGCTTGGGATCAAGCTCGTGTCCAGGCCTTTCGTAAAGACCTTTTAGCCTGGTACGATAAAAATAAACGTGATTTGCCCTGGCGTAAGAGTCAGGATCCCTATGCCATCTGGGTCAGCGAGATTATGTTGCAACAAACCCAGGTGGCTACTGTTATTCCCTATTACCAACGTTTTATGGCGGCCTTGCCCACAGTGGCCGACTTGGCTCAAGCACCAGAAGAGACCCTGCTCAATCTCTGGCAGGGGCTGGGCTACTATAGCCGAGTCCGCAATATGCAGGCGGCTGCCCAACAAGTTATGGCTGACTTTGGCGGCCAGATGCCTGACCAAGTTGACAGCCTCTTAAGCCTCAAAGGGATTGGGCCCTATACGGCAGCAGCTATTGCCTCCATGGCCTTTGGTCGGGTGGCGCCGGCCCTAGATGGAAACCTCTTCCGGATTGTAGCCCGTCTCTTCCGACTTAAAGACGACATTGCCTTGCCTAAAAGCCGTAAGGTCTTTATGGAAATTCTAGATATTTTGATTGATCCAGACCGGCCGGGAGATTTTAACCAGGCCATGATGGATTTGGGAGCCTGTGTCATGACACCAAGCAATCCCCGGCCAGACAATCATCCCTTGGCGGCTTATGATGCTTCCTATCAAGTCGGAGATTCTGACCAATATCCAGTCAAAAGCAAAAAAGTTAAGCAAACCCGGCATGATTTGACCGCCTACTTTCTTGTGGATAGCCAAGGCAATTGGCTCCTACGTCGTCATGGGGAGGCTGAGCTCTTGACGGGACTTTGGCACTTCCCAATGCTGGAACAAAGCATGGTCTATGAAGAAGTGACGGCGGCCGAATTGACTGAGCCAGTCTTAGATTGGTTAAGGGAAGAGGCTCTGGTAGAGGGTGATAGCTCTATAAGTAGCCAAGTGGTCAGCCTAGCCCTGGGTCAGGTTAAACATGTCTTTAGCCACCGCATTTGGCAGGTGCAGTTGGTAGGTTTGCGGCTGGATACGACTAGTCCCCTCCAAGAAGGCTGGTGCTGGGTGGCGCCGGAGGACGTAGGCCAGCTACCCCTGTCTACCTTGCAAGAGAAACTCATGCAGGTCCTAGTTCATGAAAGGGAGGCCGTCCGATGAAATCCTTATGGTCTTTTTTTAAGGGCTACCGTGGGGTCGCCCTTTTGGGGCCCTTGCTCAAGCTAGCGGAAGCCCTACTCGAATTAGCCGTTCCCTTGGTAGTGGCGCAAATTATTGACCGCATCTTGACGGGTGACGGTGCTATTTGGGGCTCCATTGCCTTGCTGTTGGGCTTGGCCCTGGCGGGTGTCCTCATGGCCATTACGGCCCAGTATTTTTCAGCCAAGGCGGCTATTGGCTATACCCGGCAATTGACCCAGGCCCTCTATCAAAAGATTAGTCGCCTATCCGAGTCGCAACGTCAGACTATAGGGGAATCCAGCTTGATTACGCGAGTGACCAATGACAGCTATCAAGTGCAGACGGGGCTTAATATCTTCTTCCGTCTCTTCTTGCGGTCACCTTTTATTGTCTTCGGGGCGGCCTATATGGCCTGGCAACTCAATGCCCAGTTGGCCAGCTATCTCTTAGTCATGATTCTGGTTCTATATCTGATTTTGGCGGTCTTAATGGGGCTGACAGCGCCTGGCTATGTCAAGATTCGACAAGCCACTGACCGGGTTGTCCAAGTTACCCAAGAAGGCATGGCAGGCTATCGGGTTATCCGGAGTTTTAATCAGGTAGATGGCTATCTGACTACCTATAACCAGGTTAATCAAAACTTGCTTGGCCATCAATTAAAGACCGGCTTCCTGGCAGCTCTTACTAATCCCTTGACTTACCTAGTAGTCAATGTCACCACAGTCTTAGTCCTCTGGCAGGGGGATTGGGCTCTGGGCCAGGGTCTCCTTGCTAAGGGGGCGCTGGTGGCTCTGGTCAACTATCTGACCTTGATTCTAGGTGAATTGATTAAAACCACCATTGTCCTAGGTAACCTCAACAAGGCCTGGATTAGTGCTCAGAGAATTCAAGCAGTCCTGGCTATTCCAGAAGAGGACCCAGGCCAGAAAACAAGTAGCCAAGTGACGCGAGACACTTCCGATTCGACCTGGCAGGCGCAGAATCTGTCCTACACCTATCCAGGTAGTCCCATGCCGACCATTAAGCAGGTTAGCTTGCAACTTCAAGAAGGTCAATGGCTGGGCCTGACCGGGGTAACCGGGGCAGGTAAGACTAGTCTAATCAAACTCCTACTGGGTATCTTACCGGCTGACCAGGGTAGCCTAGTGGGGCCAGATGCTGAAGATTTAGCCTGGGTGCCTCAACAAGCCCAACTCTTCAAAGGGACCATTCGCTCCAATCTGCTCTTGGCCCAAGACCGGGCCAGTGACCAGGACTTATGGCAGGCCTTGGCCCTGGCTCAAGCAGACGACTTTGTTGCCGAAAAGGGCGGACTGGATGCCCAAGTCACGGCTTTTGGCCGTAATTTCTCGGGTGGCCAACGGCAAAGACTGACCATGGCCCGAGCCTTGCTCAAGGCCAAAAAAGGTCTAATTCTAGATGATGCGACTTCAGCCCTAGACTATGCCACCGAAAGTCGCCTCCTGTCTGGCCTAAAGGCAGCGCGACCTGACCTCATGGTCATTATGATTTCGCAGCGCTTGAATGCCTTGCGTTTTGCTGATGACATCTTGGTTTTAGAAGATGGCCAAGCTACAGGATATGGGCCGGCTCAGGATCTGGCCCAATCCAATCCTTATTACCGGACCCTAGTCCAGACCCAAAGCCAGGGGGGTGACCGCCAATGACACAAGGTCAAGTAATGAAACGCCTACTTAAAGGCTTGGCTAGTCGACCATGGCTCATGATGCTAGCCTTGCTGTCTACCTTAATCCAGGCCGGTCTCGTCCTCTATCTACCCGTCCTGATAGGTCGGGCCATTGACTGGATTGGGACAGGGCAGCCGCAAGTCCTGCAAGATTTGCTGGTCCAAATGCTAGTGCTTATTGCCCTAACCATTGCCTTCCAGTGGCTCAATCCTTGGCTCTACAATCAACTGGTCTATGGCCATATGGCAGGGCTAAGACAGAAGGTCATGGCCCAACTTCAGGTAAGTCCGGTGCCTGCCCTTGATGGCTTTGGCCTGGGAGACTTGGTCAGCCGTCTGACTAATGACTTGGAGCAATTAACGGATGGCCTCATGATGCTCTTCACCCAACTCATGAGTGGCCTCTTCACGATTGGTGTGACCCTCTATCTCATGGCGGGTATGGACCTGGTCCTCTTTGGCCTGGTAGTCATTCTGACCCCAGTCTCCCTCTTCATTGCCCGTTTTATCGCCAAGCAAAGCTATCACCGCTATCGGGCTCAAGCCCAGACCCGGAGCGATCAGGCACAATGGGTAGAAGAGACCATCCGCCAAATGACCTTGCTGCAGGAACTAGATGCCCAGGAATTCCTAGCTGACGAGTTCCAGAACTTGAACCAGGCCTATAGCCAGGCAAGCTTGGGGGCGACCTTCTATTCTTCAACGGTCAATCCGATGACCCGCTTCGTCAATGCCTTGATTTATGCCCTCTTAATTGGGGTGGGGGCTAGTCGGGTAGTGGGCGGCCAGTTTACGGTAGGGGAATTGGTGACTTTTCTGGCCTATGCCACCCAGTACACCAAACCCTTCAATGATATCTCCTCCGTCTTATCGGAACTTCAGGGTGCCATTGCTTGTGCCGAACGTCTCTACCAAATTCTGGATTTACCAAGCTTGGTTGAAAGTGCCACGCTTGACCTAGCAGGAGACCAAGTTCAAGGTGCGGTTGACTTTGTCGACATGGCCTTCTCCTATGACCCAGTCCAACCCCTGATTCAAGACTTCAATCTGCATGTGCCATCTGGCAGTATGGTGGCCGTAGTGGGGCCAACTGGTGCCGGTAAATCTACCATGATTAACCTGCTCATGCGCTATTATGAGCCAAGCTCTGGGGCCATTGAGCTAGATGGCCACGATATTGCAACCTATAGACGGCAATCTTGGCGCGATCAACTAGGCTTGGTGCCCCAGGAAACCTGGCTTTTCACCGGGACGGTCCATGAAAATATTGCCTTTGGTCGACCTGAGGCCAGTCGCCAGGAAGTTATCGCTGCGGCTAAGGCTGCCAAGGCCCATCACTTTATTGAACTCCTGCCCCAGGGTTATGACACCATCCTGTCAGGTCAGGCTGGGGGTCTGTCGCAAGGGCAGGCCCAGCTACTGGCCTTGGCTCGGATTTTCATTAAGCCACCTAAGATTTTATTGCTAGATGAGGCGACTTCTTCCATTGATGCTTATACCGAGCTCAAGGTCCAGGAGGCCTTCAACCAGCTCATGGCTGGCCGGACCAGTTTTGTCATTGCCCATCGTTTGGCGACTATTCGCAGTGCGGACCTGATTATTGTCATGAATCATGGGGCCATTGTAGAGCAAGGGACTCACGACCAACTCATGGCCAAGCGCCAACTTTACTACCAAATGCAGGAAGAAGTCTAAGACTTTTCAGAAAAATTTGCTAAGTCCGCATAAAGCCTTAGCATAATAGGTGAAATTGTGCTATAATAGCGAAGTATTGGTTAACGGTCGAAGTACCGGTTCAATTTGGAACGGAAAGTAGGTTCAGTGATGAAACAACCCAAGGAAGGCGAGTTCATCACGATTAAAAGTTATAAGCATGATGGGTCTTTGCATCGGACCTGGCGCGATACTATGGTATTGAAGACCAGCGATCAATCCATCATTGGGTGTAACGATCATACTTTAGTAACGGAATCGGACGGTCGTCGCTGGGTAACCCGGGAAGCAGCCTTGCTCTATTATCACCAGCATTTCTGGTTTAATATTGTAGCCATGATTCGCAAACGCGGCGTTACTTATTACTGTAACTTGGCTTCTCCTTATCTGATTGATAATGAGGCGCTCAAGTATATCGACTATGATTTAGATATTAAGGTATTTCCTGATGGGGAAAAGCGGCTGCTGGACTTGGATGAGTACGAGCTCCACAGCAAGCGATACCGCTATCCGGAAGAAATCGATCGTATCCTCAAATATAATATCCAAGAACTGGTCCGCTGGATCGAAGAGAAGAAAGGTCCCTTCGCACCAGAATTCGTGGATATCTGGTATGAGCGGTATTGTCAACTGACTCATCGACGTAAATCTAAGCATAACTGATTAATCGTGATGCCAATTGATTAAAGAAGAGGCTGGGAAAACTCCCAGCCTCTTCTTTTGTTAGGTCCTCAGCCCCAAATCTTTCAGATTTGGGGGCGGGCATTTAGCTGTGCTAGCCTGTGAACTTACTAGCCTTGCCTATTTATAGGTTACACCTATAAATAGGGTTTGAGCACGACTTTTTTACGGGGGAATTTGGCTGAATTTCACATAGTCGGGCCAATTTCACAAGAACGTTCGTGTTTTCGACGGGAAAGCTTGATTTAACGGGATTTTGCATGGAGTCCTTATGAAAATGCCCTTATATAACAAATGTATATTTGCCTATAAATTTTGTCAGTCTCAGCTTTTAAGGACACTCAAGCCCGGTCTAATCAGGAGTTAAGAATTTTTGACATTACAAATAGATTATAGTAAAGTATAAGGAGCTTTTAGAGAATTCAAAGTCAAGGAGGATAGTTGTAGACTAATGGATAGCGCCAGCCCTTCACATGAGAAGGGGACGAGGAGCGGGTTTATCGAATTTTCGGCGGATGACCCGGGGCCGTGCAGTCCACAAGAGAGAGCATAAAACTGGGGATGCAAATCCCAGGACAGAGGCTCTGTCTATGCACCTAAAAGCAACTTAATTTATGATAATAAAGGAGTTGTTACCCCTATGTGTGGAGTAGTAGGAATGATCGGCGCGGGCAAGGTTCAAGAAACCTTGATTACCGGCCTAGAAAAATTAGAGTATCGTGGTTATGATTCAGCAGGTATCTTTGTGCGCAACAATGAGACCGTGGGCTTCTTCAAGGAAGTAGGGCGCATTGCTCAACTCAAGGAAATTGTGGATTTTGATTTACCTGCCACTGTTGGGATTGGCCACACCCGTTGGGCGACCCACGGGCCAGCTACCCAATACAATGCTCACCCACATTTATCCGCTAGCGGCCGTTTTGCCTTGGTGCACAATGGTGTGATTGAGAACTTTGCTGACCTTAAGGCTAACTATCTGCAAGACGTCGACTTCAAGTCTGATACGGATACAGAAGTTGTAGTTCAATTGATCGAGCACTTTGCCTTAAAAGATGGCTTGTCAGGTAAGGAAGCCTTCAAGAAGGCCCTGAGCTTGATTCATGGTTCTTACGCCTTCGGTTTAATCGATAGCGAGACCCCAGATACCCTCTATGCAGCTAAGAATAAATCACCGCTCTTAGTAGGCTTAGGCCAAGGCTACAACCTGATTGCGTCAGATGCCATGGCAACCATTCACTTAACTTCTGACTACCTAGAGATCAAGGACAAGGAATTCGTAACCTTGACCCCATCTGCTGTGACCATTGAAACCTATGCAGGTCAAGTGGTAGAACGTGCTGCCTTCAAAGCAGAATTAGACGCGGCAGATTTAGAGAAGGGCGCTTACCCTTACTACATGATCAAAGAAATCGACGAGCAACCAACTGTTATGCGTCGTCTGATCCAAGAATACCAAGGCGACAAGGACCACTTCCATGTATCTGAAGACCTTTTGGCTGCCTTAACAGAAGCGGATCGCCTCTATGTGGTGGCCTGCGGGACTAGTTACCATGCAGGTTGGGTCGGCAAGAACTTGATTGAGAAGATGGCTGGCAAACCAGTCGATGTCCTCTTGGCCAGCGAATTTGCCTATGACCTGCCAATCTTTAGCAGCAAACCACTCTTTATCTTCTTGACCCAGTCTGGGGAAACGGCTGATAGCCGTCAGGCCTTAGTTCGTGTCAATGAGTTAGGTTACCCATCCTTGACCATTACCAACGTGAAGGGCTCTACCTTATCTCGTGAAGCAAGCCATACCCTCTTGCTGCACGCAGGGCCGGAAATCGCGGTGGCCTCTACCAAGGCTTATACTGCTCAAATCGCAGTTATGGCTATCTTGGCAGACTGCCTAGCCCGCCACTTAGGTAAGGAAACAGACTTCGACATGGCTCATGAGCTAAGCTTAGTGGCTAGCGCCATGGAATCTATCTTGGCGGAGAAAGACCAGCTTGAAGCATGGTGTAACGCTAACTTGATGGAACCTCGCAATGCATTCTATATCGGCCGTCTCTTGGACTACTATGTGTCCATGGAAGCTGCCCTCAAGCTCAAGGAAATTACCTATATTCAGACCGAAGCCTTTGCAGCGGGTGAATTGAAGCATGGGACCATTGCCTTGATTGAGGAAGGGACGCCTGTCTTAGCCCTGATTAGCGACCCAAGCGTAGCCGCTCATACTCGCGGTAACGTGGAAGAAGTTAAGGCGCGTGGCGCCCAAGCCGTTGTGATTGCAAGCCAAGAAGTAGCCAAGGAAGACGACTTCTTCGTGGTACCAAATGTAACCAAATTATTGAGCCCACTGGCTATGGTGGTCGTGACTCAATTAATTGCTTACTATACTGCCCTAGGCCGCGGCCTAGACGTGGACAAACCACGTAACTTGGCTAAGTCCGTTACAGTTGAATAAGAGATTAAAGGTTGGGATTGTCGTCCCAACCTTTTTCTAATGATGGGTAAAATGAGTGGCCTATTGACAGGCAAGGTAGGGAGGTGTACACTATTTGCAAGCACTTACATGAAATTATAGACAGGTGGTAAAAAGAGCCTAGCCCTAGATTAAGAAATAGCTGAATATTTGAAAGAAGAGAGCGTGAAAGTAAGCCAGTGAGAGAACTTGATATGACTCGTCTAGTAGGATGCCTTGCCTGTTAAAGACTCTATGTTGGTGCCTAATCGTCCTTTTAGCCAATGTCAGTCAATCTTGAGGAGAGACTGATACACAGAATGTGGAGGTGTCCGAGATGAAAGCATTCAAACAATTTCTCATTCCTTTTCTAGCTATTTTACTTAGCTTGGTCACTTGGACTTCGGCGGCAGCCAGTCCGCGCCAAGTGGTCTTCCGCAATGATAGGGCCGACAGCAGTCTAGTAGCCATTGAAATTAAGGACACGACGGTCCGCCTCTACCTGCCAGAGACCTATCGCTTTAACCGCGACAGTCAGACCGACCAAGTGCTAGATGATTTTTACCAGCTGACCCAGAATCCCCAAGGGGCTTCCTTGGCGGATCCAAGTAAGAAGCAGGAGGCCAGCCAGGCAAGTCTGGACTATATCGAGCATAGTGACCAAAATCAAGACATCACACCGCGTTACTTTGAGTTTAAGAATGTGGAAATAGTAGAAGAGCCATCTTCTATTAAGGTCCTATATAATAAGAGCACGGTCACGCGCCTAGTGGCTCAAATTCTGACCGGCAAGGCCCTAGATTTACAGGGCAACCAATTTTCTATTCAAGAAGCCAAGCCATAAGACCATTGCCGACTACTCAGCAGTTACTTGCCAAAGTAGTCGGCTTTTTCATTGCTATTTCATAAGGCTATGCTATAATAAGATTATGGAAACGCTTAACAAGGAGGTTCTTATATGGAAAAAGTTGTGTACACGAACTATTGGGTAGACCGCTATACAGATGCCCGCAAGGAGCATGGTTCCTACCCGACAGAGGAAGAAGCCCTCAATGCTATTTACACCTGGTGGCGCATCCACAAGGAACACCATCGGGACGTCAAGGAGACGCGGACTAATACCGGGGCCTTGGAAATCACCTATGATGATGACCGTTATGTCTACCGGATTGAAAAACGCAAATTCCAAGGCAATTTGCCAAGTCGTAGCTATCAACTCTGGACCCAAGGACAAATTGACGCCCAACGTCAACAACTGCAACTGTCCGATGACGAGTTCCTCTTCGACGAGTTGGCTGAGCCTTACCGCGACCGTCTCATTGAAGTGATGGCTGATGCCAGCAAGGTACGCAACTTCTGCTATACCCAAGATGGTCGCCTAGTGGTGAAACTGTCTGACCTTAAGGCAGCCCGTCAACGTTAAAAACAATAAAATAAGCCCCTCAAGCCATTTGGAATCCTGGCTTCAGGGGTCTCTTTTCTTGATAGAATACTTAATAGCCTTCAGGCGCGAAGAGGGCACTGCCTACACGCAGGAAGCTAGCACCTTCCTCGGTAGCGATGGTATAGTCTTGGCTCATGCCCATGCTGAGCTCTGTGCAAGGAGCGTGAGGATAGCCGGCTTCTTGGACTAGGAGTTGAAGATGCTTGAGGGTCTTGAAGAAGAAGTGGAGTTCGCCTTCTAGGGCATCGGCTGGCGCCATGGTCATGAGACCCACGATTTCAATCTTATCGTAAGGGGCCAGTTGCTCAATGGCCGCAAAGACTTGCTCGGGCTCATAGCCTGTCTTGCTCTCTTCGCCCGATACATTGACCTGGAGGAAGCACTTGATGGGGTGGTCGGCCCGCTTTTGAATTTCCTTGGCTAAGTCAAAGCGGTCTAGGGCATGGAGATAGTCAATTTGATTGATGAACTCCTTGACCTGACGGGTTTGGACCCGGCCGATGAAGTGCCAGACAATGTCAGGAGCAGTTTGGGCTAGGGCGGCCTGCTTTTCTAAGAGGGCAGGGTAGCGGTTTTCGCCAAAATGTCGTTGGCCCAAATCATAGAGAGCTTGAATCTGGTCGGCATCAACCGTTTTGCTGACAGCAACTAGCTGCGGTTGACTACCTTCTGGGCTATGTTTTTGGATACGGTCTAAGACCGCCTGATAGCGATCCTGGATGAGCTTCTGAGTCATGGAATATTCCTCCTACTTAATGGCTGTAGTATAGCACGGTCGCTGACTTTTTGCAAAAGTCCCGCGTTCCCAAGTAGCGCGGGACATGCTATACTAAGGAGGTAGAATATGTCTTGAGGAGGATCTAAGATGCCAGCAGATTTTGGAGGCTTCTATCAGAAAGAAATCAGCCAGCGCCGGGCCATTTTGGCGACTTATTTGGAAGAGGAAGGGCAAGACCAAGCCCTGGAAACAGCCCTGACCTTGCCAGAGTCAGTGGCCAACCAGTTGATTGAGAACTATGTGGGCAATTATAGCCTGCCTTTTGGTCTGGCTCCGACCTTCAAAATTAATGGTCGGGACTATGTGGTGCCAATGGCCATTGAAGAGCCTAGCGTGGTGGCTGCCGCCAGCAACGGGGGCAAACGTCTGGGCAATATCCAGTCTCAGGTATTGAGTCGCCAATTAATCGGACAGATTGTCTTAACCGATATTGAAGACTTGGCTGCCGGACTGGAGCAAGTTGTGGTGCAAAAAGACCACTGGCTAGACCTAGCAAGGGCAGCCTGTCCTAGCATGGTGGCTCGTGGTGGCGGTCCTTGCGATTTATGGGCCGATAGCTATGGGGACGACCAGGGCGATTTTCTCTGTGTCTATTTGAGTCTGGATCCCTGTGACGCCATGGGCGCTAATGTCATGAACACCGTCCTAGAGGCCCTAGCGCCTGAAGTGGAAGCCAGCCTGGGTGGTCAAGCCCTCCTGCGGATTCTTTCCAACCATGGCGACAAGCTCCTAGTCAAAGCCCAGGTTAGCCTGCCTGTTTCCCAGCTTCACGCCAATCCAGCGCAAGCCTTGACTCTAGCCAAACGTTTGAGTCAAGCCAGTCGTGTGGCCCAGTTGGATCCACGGCGGGCGGTGACCCATAATAAGGGCATTATGAATGGGGTAGACGCGGTCTTGCTTGCCACAGGCAATGATTGGCGAGCAGTGGAAGCCGGCGTCCACGCCCATGCGGCTCGGGACGGTCAATATCGGGGGCTCAGTCAGTGGTCTCTTTCCGCTGATCAAGCCAGACTAGAAGGGGAGTTAACCCTGCCCTTGTCTATAGCAACCGTTGGTGGCACTCTCGCTGTCCATCCAATGGCCCAATTGGCCCTAGCCATCCTAGGCAAGCCCAATGCCCGTGAGCTGGCTCAAATCATTGCAGCAGTCGGCCTAGCCCAGAACTTTGCTGCCTTAAGAGCCTTAGTGACGGATGGCATCCAAAAGGGCCATATGGCCTTGCAAGCCCGGTCCTTGGCCCTGCAAGTCGGTGCCAGCCTAGAGGAAGTGCCGGCCCTTGTTAAGGCTTTGCGTCAGGCGCCTGCCATGAACCGTGCTTTGGCTCAACAACTCTTAGCTCAGCTACGCAGCCAAGAGGGAAGTTAAAAAATTTATTAAGTTAGCGCGCCTTTAAGATAAAGGCGCGCTTTTCGTGGTACAATAAGCGTGACAAATTAGGAATATAGGTGATAAAAGATGACCGTAACTGTCGGCATAGACAAAATCGGGCTCTATGTGCCCCAATACTATATTGAAATGACCGAATTAGCTCAAGCTCGTGGCGTTGAGCCAAGTAAATACACGATTGGAATTGGCCAAGACAAAATGGCCGTGCCACCTCTGGACCAAGATGTAGTTGCGATGGCGGCCAATGCGGCAGCTAGCATCTTAGACGAAGATGACCGTTTAGCTATTGACCAAGTCATTGTCGGGACAGAGTCGGCCTTCGACTATTCCAAATCAGTGGCTAGCTATTTGCATGAATTATTAGGTTTTCAACCTTACTGTAAAGCCTATGAAATCAAGCAAGCCTGCTACGGGGCGACCGCTGGCCTCCAGTCGGCCTGTGACTATGTGCGCTTACGTCCAGACCGTAAGGTCCTGGTAGTGGCCACCGACATCGCCCGCTACGGTCTGGGCACGCCAGGTGAGCCTACGCAAGGAGCTGGGGCAGTAGCTCTCCTCATTTCTGCTAATCCGCGGATTTTAGCCTTGGATAGCCAGTCTATTTCTTATACTGATAACCAATTTGATTTCTGGCGTCCCTCTTATTCTGACGTGGCGCTAGTTGACGGCAAATTCTCGACTGAACTCTACCAAGATTGCTTCTGTCAGGTCATGGCGTCAGCCGAAAAAGCAGGTTTGTCGCCTGAAAACTGGCGCAATGTGGTCTTCCACCTGCCTTTTACCAAGATGGGTAAGAAGGCCCTAGATGCCTTGGCTCAAAAAGGAAGTCTGGATGTGGCTCTGATTGAACGCTGGCAGGCAGCCTATGAACCGGCAACCCGTTTGGGACGTCAGGTGGGTAATATTTACACCGGCTCCCTCTATCTCAGTCTTCTGTCCTATTTGACGGAAGTAGAGGATTTAGTAGCAGGGGATAGCCTGGGACTCTTCTCCTATGGTTCAGGCGCGGTTGCTGAACTCTTTTCTGGGACGCTACAAGAAGGCTTTAGAGAGGCCTTGGATCTGCCTGCCTTGAAGGCGCACCTGGAGCGTCGCCAAGCCCTATCAGTCCAAGACTACGAGCGGATTTTTGCTCAGCGCTTGCCACAAGAAGCGGACTATCAAGTAGCTCGCCAAAGCCAGGAAGCAGGCTTTGTCTTAGATAAAATCGACGGCCACCGCCGTTACTATCGCCAATACTAAAAAAAACTGGGACGCAAGTCCCAGTTTCTTTCTTATATAGGAAGTCTGCCTAAAGGCTGTCCAAGCTAAAATGGAGGCTACCGTCTGGCTTAAGTAAGACAGGGACGCCCACTCTCGCGCCATCTTTAACAGCTTGAAACTCAGGTCGGCTATCACGAAGCTGGAGAAAGGCCTTAAGTTCCCGCATGGAGTTCGTAATATTGACTGCATCATAGCGGATACCACGAGCTTCAAGTCCAGCTACAAAAGGTTGGGTATCGGGGCACTTGTCACTAAAAAATAGAGTAGGTTGAGTCATGAAAAAATCCTCCTCAAAGTAATGGTCTTTAGACTCATTTTAAGCCTGATACGACTAGGAAACAAGGGATTTGCTTGTAAGTTTTGAAACCAGTTCTATTGCTTGATATTCTGATACCGAGAACATCAGGGAAAGGCATTGCACTTGCAAACCGTTTGCGTATAATTAGAGTTGTCAAAAAAAGAAAATATGCAAAGGAGGTTTGGGTATGCAACGTACGAGTGGCGTACTCCTTCATATATCATCTCTCCCATCTAAGTTTGGGATTGGGTCTTTCGGGCAATCGGCCTATGACTTTGTCGATTTCCTAGCTAAAACAGGCCAACAATACTGGCAAATTTTGCCTCTAGGGACCACGTCTTATGGAGACTCCCCTTACCAATCATTCTCTGCCTTTGCCGGCAACACCCACTTCATCGACTTGGATCTCCTAGTTGAAGCAGGCTGGCTGACAGAAGCTGATTATGCTGGGGTAGACTTCGGTGACCACCCAGAATATGTGGACTATGCCAAGGTTTATACAGAACGTCGTCCTATCTTGGAGAAGGCAGTTGCTAACTTCTTGGCTAAAGCTGACAAGAAAGATTACCAACAATTCTTGGCGGATAACTATGAATGGTTGGAGCCTTACTGTGAATACATGGCAATCAAGGAGCACTATGATCTCAAGCCATGGTTCCAATGGGATCCAAAAGCTACCTTGCGCGATGAAGCGACTATCGTTCATTTGCGTCAACAATTAGCGGATGTGTTGACCTACCACCGGGTAGTGCAATACTTCTTCAACATCCAATGGCAAGCACTTAAGAAATATGCCAATGCTCAACACATTGAGATTATTGGGGACATGCCAATCTATGTTGCGGCGGATAGCGTTGAAATGTGGATGACCCCACATTACTTCAAGACATCTGAAGATCACCAACCAAGCGTAGTGGCTGGTTGCCCACCAGATGCCTTTACTGCTGACGGCCAACTATGGGGTAACCCAATCTATAACTGGGAGGCTATGAAGGCTGACGGTTATGCTTGGTGGATTACTCGTCTTAAGGAAAGCTTCAAGCTCTACGATGTGGTTCGGATTGACCACTTCCGTGGCTTCGAGTCCTACTGGGAAATTCCATTTGGCGACACCACTGCTATTAATGGTGAGTGGGTCAAAGGCCCAGGCAGCGACCTCTTCCGTGCTATTCGCAAGGAATTAGGCGACGTGAAGATTATTGCTGAAGATTTAGGCTTCATGACTCAGGAAGTAATTGATATGCGGGATGAAACCGGCTTCCCAGGTATGAAAATCATGCAATTTGGTTTTGGCGGAGGGGATTCAGTTGATTTACCTCACAATTACGTCTATAATTCTGTATGTTATGTGGGAACCCACGATAACGAAACAGGCTTAGGCTGGTTCCAAGATTCAGCTGATGAGGCATCACGCGAATTCTTCAATGCCTACATGAGACGTGGAGAAGATGAAACAGTTTCTCATGCCCTCAACCGCGGGATTGCTGCTGCTGTCAGCAAGATGGCAATCTACACTATGCAAGACTTGTTGAACTTAGGGAACGAAGCGCGTATGAACGTGCCATCTACCTTAGGTAACAACTGGAAATGGCGTATGAAGTCAGATGCTTTGACTGACCAATTAGCGGAAGAATTATTGGAGTTGACAACTACCTACTGCCGTTTGAATCCTGCCTTCAAAGCAGCAAGTGAAGCGGCTGAAGTAGTGGAAGAGACTAAGTCAACTAAGACTACTGAAGTTCAAAAGGCCAAAAAGGCCACAACTAAGTAATACCCAGCAAGACCCGTAAATAAATGTGGCCGGTGTTAGGAGATTTCTTCTAACACCTCTTGCTTGCCTACCTGTTAATCAGAAAGATCATTGAGGCTTACGGCCTAATCAAAATAAGGAGTTAAACATGACTATTTTAGAAAACTATACTAAGAAGCTTTTCAATAAATCAATTGATGCATGTAACGATGCAGAGCTTTACAAAGCGCTTTTAGATATTACGCGTGACAAATCTCGCGAATTACCAACTCACGATGACAAGAAAAAACTCTACTACTTCTCTGCAGAGTTCTTAATCGGGAAACTCTTGAGCAACAACCTCTTGAACTTAGGTATCTACGACGAAGTGAACGCTGAGTTACAAGCTCACGGCAAATCTATCATGGACATCGAACAAGCTGAAAATGAACCTTCCTTAGGTAACGGGGGCTTGGGACGTTTGGCTGCCTGCTTCGTTGACTCTATCACCAAATTAGGGATCAACGGGGATGGGGTTGGTTTGAACTACCACTTCGGGCTCTTCCGTCAAGTCTTCAAAGACAACCAACAAACGACTATTCCAGATGCTTGGTTGACTGGTGATGACTGGACTATCCAAAGCAAGAAAGCTTATACTGTTCCATTCCGCAAGTTCTCCTTGCATTCTACCCTTTATGATATTGACGTATTAGGCTACAAACAAACTAAGCGTAACCGTCTCCGTCTCTTCGACTTAGACAGCGTGACTTCTGACATTATTGAAGATGGCATTTCCTTCGACAAACACGATATCGAGAAGAACTTAACCCTCTTCCTCTACCCAGATGACTCTGACCACGCAGGTGAAGTATTACGTATTTACCAACAATACTTCATGGTATCTAACGGGGCTCAATTGATCTTGGAAGAAGCAGTCGCTAAGGGCAGCAACTTACACGACTTGGCAGACTACGCAGTGATCCAAATTAACGATACTCACCCAGCCTTAGTTATCCCAGAAATGATTCGTCTCTTGGGCGAACGCGGGATTGAGTTTGATGAAGCAGTAGAAATCGTTCGTTCTATGACTGCCTTCACTAACCACACAATCTTGGCTGAAGCCTTAGAAAAATGGCCTGTATCCTTCTTGGAAGAAGTAATTCCTAACGTGATGGCGATTATCCGTAACTTGGATGCTCGTATTAAAGCACAATTCCCAGATAACGACGCAGTACAAATCATCGACCAATTTGACCGTGTTCATATGGCTCACTTGTCAATCCACTATGGTTTCTCTGTAAACGGGGTTGCGGCACTTCATACAGACATCTTGAAGAAGTCAGAATTGCGTGCCTTCTACGAAATCTACCCAGAGAAATTCAACAACAAGACAAACGGGATTACTTTCCGTCGTTGGATTATGGATGCTAACAAGGAATTGTCTGACTACATCGACTCCTTGATTGGCCGTCAATGGCACCACACTGCTGAGTTAGAAGGCTTACTCAACTATGTTAACGACCAAGCAGTCCTAGATAAGTTAGAGTCAATCAAGTTCAATAACAAGCTCCGCCTCAAACACTTCCTCAAGGAAGTACAAGGCGTTGACATTAACGAGAACTCTATTTTTGACATCCAAATCAAACGTATGCACGAGTACAAGCGTCAACAAATGAACGCTCTCTACGTCATTAACAAGTACTTAGACATTAAAGCCGGCAACATTCCAGCAACCCCATTGACTGTTTTCTTCGGTGGTAAGGCTGCACCAGCTTATACAATCGCGCAAGATGTCATTCACTTAATCTTGACCTTATCTGAGGTAATTGCCAATGATCCAGAAGTAAGTCCACACTTACAATTGGTAATGATTGAGAACTATAACGTAGAACGTGCTCAATACTTGATTCCAGCATGTAACATTTCTGAGCAAATCTCCTTGGCTTCTAAGGAAGCGAGTGGTACTGGTAACATGAAGTTCATGTTGAACGGTGCCTTGACCTTAGGGACTGAAGATGGGGCTAACGTGGAAATCCACGAATTAGTTGGCGATGACAACATCTACATCTTCGGTAAGCACAGTGATGAAATCATCAAGCTCTACGAAACTCAAGGTTATGTAGCGCGTGACTACTACGAGCATGACGCGATTCGTCCATTAGTTGACTTCATCGTGAGCGATAAGATGTTAGCAGCAGGGAACGAAGAACGCCTCAACCGTCTACATCATGAATTAATCAGCAAAGACTGGTTCATGACCTTAATTGACTTGGAAGAATACATCCAAGTTAAGGAAAAAATGTTGGCTGACTACGAAAACCGTACTGAATGGAACAAGAAAGCCTTGATTAACATTGCTAAGGCTGGCTTCTTCTCATCTGACCGGACCATCGCAGAATACAACCGCGATATCTGGCACTTGAAAGAAAACCGTGTAGAAATTGACTAATCAATTTATTAGGCCGCTGGGTTTATCCCAGCAGCCTTTTTATATATAACAAAATAGCCGGAGGACTTAAGTCTTCCGGCTATTTATTAACTTTCTTGAGGGCACTGAGCAAGCTCAGTGCCAATATTATTAAGTCGTTCAATCAGTGTTTCAATTGAAATAGCATTGATATTGATGAATAATTTAGAATGCAATTGTGGGATTGGAACATTGCTGAGAATAACGTCATATTCAGAACGAATAACCTCGTGAACGTTTTGATAGAGGACCTGAGGCGCATGAAATTCTAGTTGCTGGGAACAAGAACAAGTCAAGAGGTCTCGAATCATCAAGGAATGAGAGGAGTTAATGCTACTGAAGATACCCACTCTAATCTTCTTCTGACATGTCATGAGCTGAGGGATTAATTCAGACCATGTAGAGAAGATGGTATAGATTAAGTATCGGATAATTTCAGGATTTGTGTGAAGCTTATTGGCTTGTCTGTATTGGATAACGGCTTTCTCAAGGAAATCGTAAAAATCAGGAAAATCAGCATAGAGATGACTCATCCATGTAGCGCGACGTCGGAAAATTTGTGACCTAGAGAACACCTCGAAGCATTCGACAGAGGACGCATTATGGAAGTGGATGGTCACAACTTCTGGGTTGCTGATTTCAAGATTGAAATGTTGACGGATATCCTCAATCATAAGCTGAGTCTGAATCAAGGAAGTGTGGATTGAGACATGTAGACGAGAAGCCAAGAGCATATCTTCAAAAGTATAGAAGTAATCTTCTCGCAAGAATGGGTAGAGTAGGTTAGACAACGCGATATCCCCCAAAGGCTCTCCCACATAGTCAGTTAAGGATCGAACGAATTCTTGGTCCGCTTTTTGCGCCAAGGCTTGGGCAAAACGACTTGAGACATTAGTTTTGTGAAGGGGGAGGTCCCATTTGAAGTGGTGACGCTTGATGTTGATAATGGTTGCGCGCTTAATTAGATAGTAGAGGGAGAAATCTAATGGCCGGTTAAGAATCTTGATGAAGGTGGCCACGAATTTATCTACATGTGATTCTTTGATATCTTCAAAAGGCCAAGTAGTTGATGGATAGCGCTCTGCAAAGTACTGACCAAAGAAGAAGCGAATCTCATTCTCATTACCTGTGATGGCCAGCGGTTTGGTAGATACCTGAATATTATAGAGGCCATTAAACCAACGGTTTATACGGCGGATGGTACGGTAGAAGGTAGGGTAACTCATGAAAAAGTGCTCGAGGATCTCTTCCATTTCAGTATGGGGGTGGAAGAAGAGGTATTCTAAGACCTGGAAGTGGACAGAGTTAGCCAGGTAGAATTGGTAGGCAAGGTTGATGTCGACTGTGAAGCGATTGACCATTTTAGCGCCATCAGGCTGGACTGAAATCTCATACTGTGGCAGATTACTGGCGATTTGCTGGAGGTCTTCCTTCAAAATACGGGTAGAACAGTCGAGGGTCTCAGCCAGTTGGTCTAATGGCAGGGCGTTATCGGAAGCATGGAGGATATTTAATAACTGAAGTTGACGCTTGTGCGTCTTGGAAAGTAACTTTTCGATAATGATGGCCCCCTTAAAATTTGTACTGACGAATTCTTATTAATTATATCATAAA